>JAWXBN010000054.1 GCA_034440155.1 Verrucomicrobiota bacterium
GCTTTTGAATGTATCGTCGTCATGAGCCGGTCTTGTGTCGGGGATAACCTCTACACCTACTGTAATGATTGGCGTAATCAAGGAATCACGCGCCGTGATATCTGGGGGAATACGGCTCCATTCCAAATCGATGCGAGTATGGGGCTTTCCGCAGCCGTCCTGGAAATGCTTTGTTTCTCTGTGCCCGGCAGCATTAAAATCCTTCCCGCCTTACCCAAGGCCCTGGAAAAGGGCTCTGTCCGCGGACTTTGTTGCCGTGGGGGAGTGAAGGTTTCAATCCATTGGGATAGGACAAAGAAAAAGCTTTCCGTTGAATTACTCTCAACCACAGACCAGTCGGTCAAACTCATCCTCCCTAAATGGGCAAAGACCGGGACAAATAAATCGCTCCGGCTTAAAGCGGGCAAGAAGACGGTAGTTTAATCCTTCCGGTAAAGCACAGGATTAAGCTCTGTCTGGATCACTTCCCCCGGTCGGGTGCCGGAGAGCCACCAATTCCAGTCATTGGATTGGTCCTTATTTTTCGGGGCGGACATCTTTGTGCCGTCTTCGATGTAAATAACCGTCATGACGGCCCGCATGCGGTCGGTTTGATTGGCCCCCGCTCGGTGGAGAGTCCAGCCGTAATGGAAGCTGACTTCACCAAGCTCGAAGGCCGTGTCAACGATCGGCAGGTCTTTGACCCGGATAGTTTCCCGGATGACTTCCTCACTTTGGTCGCTGATTTCCATGTCATGGGCGACTTTTACACGGTGACTACCACAACTGAATGCCAAGGGTCCCATCTCCATGGAGGTTTCTTGGAGGGGGATCCAAGCCGTTACCGTATTAAATGTATCCACAGGCCAGTAATATTGGTCCACATGCCAAGGGGTGGCTCCGCCTTGGGGTTCTTTATACAGAGCTTGGTCATGGTACATGCGTACACCGGAGACACCGAGGAGTTCCGTGGCGATTTTAGCCAAGCGTTTGCTTAAGGAGAATTCACGGACTTTCTCATCACGACGCCAGAGGTTATGGATTTGCTGGAAAGCTTTTTCGTAGGTGTTACGTTCATGCATCGGCTTGGTCATGGTATTGTACTGGCGGACGGCATTGCTGATGATGGGTTCCCAATAAGCAATTTCTTCAGCGGAAAAAACCTGTTTTAGTTTGATGAACCCGTTCTTCTGGAAAAAAGCAATTTGCTCCGGGGTGAGGGTGTATGCAGTGTCTATTAAAGGAATAGTTTGTGTGGACATAGGATGGGGTGTTTTATTTTTTTCATTAACCACCAAATAGAAATCCATAAAATGAATCCTCCACAATTCCGGCAAAAAGTGATACTATTTTGATTAATTTGACTAAAACCGACTAAAGGAATGTCGAAAAAAGCCTATTATGAAAGCACAACTTGAAAAAATCCCTTTTTCCCAAACAGCGTGGATCTGCCGGAAATTTTCTTTGACCCGTTTTAATTATCCATGGCATTTCCATCCGGAGCTTGAGCTGACCCTGATCCTCTCGAGTCACGGAACGCGATTTGTGGGGGATAAGATAGATTCATTTAAGGAAGGTGATCTGGTTTTACTCGGGGCCGACCTGCCTCATGTCTGGCTTAATGACCAGGATCACAAGGGAAAATCAGAATCCCTTGTACTTCAATTCAGGCAGGAATTCCTTTCCCCCCTCATTCTCCCAGAAAAAGAGTATACCTTGATCAATCAAACCATCCAAATGGCCCGCCGTGGACTAAAGCTCAAGGGGGAGTTGCGGAACCGAGTCGAGACTGACTTGAAAAAAATGATGAAGGAAGAGGGGATAGGGCGCTTGTGTTTACTCCTCGGTATATTGGAGAAAATATCCAAAAGCCGGGAGTATGATTTGATCGCTTCGGCGGGGTACGAGCCCCTCCTTAACGGGGAGGATGGATTACGATTGAATAAGATTTTTCAGTTCCTGCATAATCGTTTTAGGGAAGAAGTTTTCGAAAAAGAGACAGCCATCTTAGTAGGGATGAGTCCTTCGGCCTTCAGTCGCTATTTCAAGAAACGGACGGGAACGACGTTTGCGTCATTCCTGATCGATATGCGTTTGTCCCATGCGTGCAAATTGCTTGTGGAAAGTGACCGCACGATTGCAGAGATATGTTTTGACTCGGGTTTTTTAAACCTATCAAATTTCAACCGCCAATTCCTCCGGCGCAAAAAATGTAGCCCGAAGGTTTACCGCCAACACACCACGGGTCTGGATATCGGTGTGGGTGTCCCGGAAAATTAACCGTTTGGATGGAGCTGGGGATAAATCCTCCTGCGTAAAAGAATCTGAAACGTCAAGAGATTGTCACGTTTTGGACATGTGTTTGTCACAAAAGAATGTAAGATACTATCGGCAAAGGAGTTTATCTTAATAAAAAAATAGCCTTTGAAAAAAATACTTATATTCACAGCGGGCTTTGGGGAAGGGCATAATACTGCCGCACGCAATTTGCGTGATGCGGTGGAACGCATCGCTCCAGACGAATCCCAAGTGGAAATTTTCGACCTTTTTGATACTTGTTATGGTAAGGTCAACCACTTGCTGCAAAAGACTTATCTGACAGCGATTAATAGAACTCCGAAGCTCTGGAGCAAATTTTATCAGCTCCTCGATAAAACCACGGCTATTGATGTCAATTTGCCCATGCTCTATAAAATCAGGGCGTCAATGGATGACCTCCTGAAGTCTGTCCAGCCGGATGTCGTCGTCAGTGTATATCCTGTTTATAACTATATTATTAATGATATTTACGAGGAGGAAGGCCGTGAAAAACCTTTTCCCCTCGTGACCGTGATTACCGACTCGATCTCGATCAACTCCATGTGGTTCCGGGCGTATAGTGATTATTTTGTCGTGGCCAATGAGCTTTCGGCGGACGTTTTGCGTAAAGCAGCTATTCCTGAAGAAAGAATCAAGGTGTTGGGTTTCCCGGTGACTCCGGTCTTTGCTGATCTCCAGTCCATGGAGCCTATTGCCCATCCGGGGAAGGATGTCAGAAAAAAGATTTTGTACATGCTGAATTCGGGGCGAAAACAGGCGGATAAGGTCATTAGGCGTTTGCTTGAGCATAAAGACTATGACTTGACGATTGCTGTCGGTAAAGATCCTAAGGTTAAAGCCGAGATTGAAGAAATCGTCGCGGAGGAACGTGACCGGGTGACGATTTTGGGTTGGACCAACCAAGTACCCAAACTCCTGAAAAGTCACCATGTCATTATCTCCAAAGCTGGGGGGGCTACGACTCAAGAGGCCATTGCCGGGTGTTGCCCCATGATCGTCACACAGGTCGTACCAGGTCAAGAAGAGGGGAATGCTTCGTTGATCGAAAAGCTCAATGTCGGGGCCATTGCCCAGAAACCGGCAGAAATCGATTTCTGGCTGGAAAAAGCTTTTGACCGTGAGGGGCACCTCTGGGGTGTGTGGAATGAAAATCTACGCAAGGCCAGTAATCCCCAAGCAGCCTTGGATATCGCCCATTTCTGCCTCGGCCTGGCCCGCCCGGGCAATATTGTTTCATCAAATGTCTCCGCATTTAATCTCCCGAACCAAGGGACGCGACAACAACCCTTTGGGAAGCAGATGCTTCTCTGTGATTTTCACATGCACACCCGGTATTCCGATGGGAAACTCTCCGTGACAGATCTGGTGGATTTTTATGGGAGCCGGGGCTTTGATGCCATTTGTATCACAGACCATATTGCTGATTATAACCGGTTAGTCGGTAAAATGGCCAATATGAGCAACCTGGTATTGCCCCGTGATCAGGTGGAAGAATATTTTGAAGTCATCGAAAACGAGCGGAAACGTGCGATGAAAAAATATGGGATGATTCTGATGGCCGGACTTGAGTTTAACAAGGATGGAATGAGTCGGAAGACCTCGGCACACTTATTGGCTGTCGATTTAAAGTCCCCTATTGATCCGGGTTTATCCATTATCGACACCATTGAGCAGATTCATCTCCAAGGTGGACTAGCTATTGCGGCCCACCCGCACCAGTTCAAAGGCCATTGGGGAATCAATACGATGTATTTCTGGGAGAATCAGGATGTGTTTGTGCCCCTATTGGATGCCTGGGAGATCGCCAACCGGGATGATATTTTTAATCCCGTCGGCCTGAAAAAATTCCCCATCATCGCCAATAGCGATTTCCATAAGCCCAAACATATCTATTCATGGAAAACCATGCTTTTCTGTGAGAAAGACCCCGAAGCGATCAAGGCTTGTATCCGCAAGAATCAGGATCTCGCCATTACACTCTACCGTGATGATCGATTTTCTACCAGTCGCGCGGCACCTGTGATCGACGGGACGATGGTTGATGCTCTCCCTCCCCTTCAAGACCAGAAAATGATCGCTATTTCCGCTGCTTGAATGCCGAAAGGTTTGTATTGATCCGGAGTTACCTGTGGTGTCCATGGGATTAGGCGGAATACGGAGCGGGGTGCAAATTGTTACACTTTTAGTCTGGAAACTTCCTGTTCTTGAGGGGGGCGGCGTGTACTCACGGACTTGGCCATTTAGGAGATATCATCAAAGATATCGGGATAAAGTGAGATATCTTTTATAGCCTCTTTGGTCAGTTTTCGCTTGCAGTTTCTGGGATGACAGGGAATTTGATTGGGCGCATTACCCCTATATGAAAAAATATCCTTCAAACTTTCTTGCCCAAAACCTCAATCTGTCCAAGTGCCTTTTGGAAATCAAAACACCCCGGTCCCAAACGATTAAAAAGATCGCTTTGGATGATCCCCGGAAACTCGCTGTGGCTGGTTTAGAGTTAAAATGGGTATTTAAACTTAATCCCAAAGTAAAAACCTATAAACGTGAACGGGCCAGTGTGGACATCGAGGTGACGAATAAGGGGGCTAAACCCGTCGAGTGCAAC
>JAWXBN010000055.1 GCA_034440155.1 Verrucomicrobiota bacterium
ACCGGGTTCATCCGCGTCTGAGGAATCACACGGGCGGCTATGGTCTGGAGATACTGGGCACGCCCGATTTCGAGGCTATCAGGGGTGCCCGCCGCCTGATTACTCATGTTTTGGGCTTTAAACGGTGCCACCGAGAGGCCTTGGTTACTCAAATACGGCACAAAGCAGTCGTGAGAAAAGATTTCCCCGCATCACTCGTGCATCCCATCAACATGACCGTCCGGCGTTTTATCATGGTTACGAGCATTCCTGAAAGTGATAACCCCGACAAGAGTAATTACCCATCCCCGCCGGAGGAATAGGAGCAATCACCTTTTTTTTTATAAAAAATGACCTAAGGAGACACCACGACATTTACAAAATGATCGGTATTCAGATATTTTGCAGCCACGGCATTCACTTCTTCGAGGGTCAATGAATTGATCTTATCCGCGTATTTCCCCTCAAAATCAGTGCCTAGCCCGTACAGTTCATTCAAGGCCGTTTTATAAGCGAGTGTGGACGCGCTCTGATTACCCAATTGCTGGGCTCCGATGAGTTTGGCTTTTGCGCGCTTGAACTCCTCGGGGGTGAGCCCTTTTAGAGCCAGATTCTTAATCTCTGCAAGCATCTCTTTTTTGACAGCATCGACTTTTTTAGGATCTGTGCCGACATAAAAAACAAAGCTGCCGGGCTCGAGCCCGAGGAATTGACGCGCTCCGACAAAATAGGCTAACCCCATTTTCTCACGGATCCGGATAAAGAACCGGGAAGCTAGGTCAGAGCTTGCCTCTTCGATGACTTCGAGGGCATAACGATCCGGGGATTTGACATCTGTCCCGTTAAACCCGAAAAGAACGATGGCCTGAGCTTTATCGACCTTTTTACTGACATCACGCAGCTTATCAATAGGGGCGGAAGGAGGTATATTCCTCACAGTCCCCTTCCCGTTTGGCATGCCCTTGAGGGCGATTTCCATCTTTGATTTCACGACCGCCGGATCGATATCACCAAAGACTGCTATGACGAGGCCTTGGGAAAAAACGATGGATTGATAAAAGTCCTGGAGTTTTTTCCGGTCGATGACGGACACGGTCGCCTCGCTGCCATTAGCTTTCATCCCGTAAGGATGTGCCCCAAAGATATTTTGATTGAGCAAATTGCGCGCGATGACCATCGGTTGTTCCTGCTCGGCTTTAATCTCCGCAAGTTGCGCGGACTTTTCGCGTTTAAGCGCATCCTCAGGAAATGCGGGATGCATCAAAACATCAGCAAAAATATCCAGGCCGAGATCGAAATCGGGTTTTAAAACCTCCATACTCAAAGAAAAGGAGTTATTCCCGCTATCAGCCCCGATATCGCCGCCCACACTCTCGATTTCCCGTGCAATTTGCTCTGCTGACCTTTTTTGAGTGCCTTTCAGGATCATTTTCCCGAGCAACTTGCCTATCCCGTTATTTCCGGGAGTCTCTGAGAGTAACCCTCCGAGGGTAACCGCACGAAATGTCACAAAAGGCACCCTGGTATCACGGCACACTAAAAGTTTAATCCCGTTGGACAAGGTGAATGTTTCCACCTTAGAACGCTCTGACGTATCTGAAACAACCGCCTTTTTGGCCAATGACCCGATGGGATTAAGGGAGGTAACTGTCAGATTATTTTTATTCAGATAAGTTTTTGCGACCCGGACGATGTCCTGAGCCGTGACTTTCTGGACGTCTTCCAAATAACCCGTCGTAAAATCCAAATCCTTTGTCGAAAAGTAATTACTGCCGAGTTCCGCCGCTATACCCTCGACAGTACGCCTCCCGCCCAAAGCCCCACTGACAAAAGCCTTTTTTGCTTTGGCGAGCTCTTCGTCGGTCACAGGGTGGACCTTTAAATCATCAATCATGGATAGGACAGCAGTCTGAGCAGCCGCCCGCTTGTCGGGTTCACAAACCATTGCCACCCCGAAAAGGCCGGGATGCCCCGGTGTGTAAGCAAAAGCACTGATGGATTTAACCAGCTCTTTTTTCTCACGGATCTCCTGGTATAATCGTGAACTACGCCCTTGCCCGAGAATCAAGGATAGGACATCCAGCGCCGGCACATCAGGATTTGTGAGATCAGGGATATGATAAACCATACTCAAACGAGTCAGCTGGACATTCGTCTCTTGGTTGACTTCGCGCATACTCAGCTGCACTGGCTCAGCCTCGATGGGTAGCGGCGGCAGCGGCCCCCGCTTCCAGCTGGAGGCTAGCTCCCGGACCTTTTCCTCGACCTCACGGCTGTCCACATCCCCCACAATGACAAAGGTGATATTTTGGGGGATATACATTTTTTTGTAATACTCCATGACATCATTCCGTGTCAGCTGGTTATACACGTCAATATGCCCGATCACGGGAAACTTATAAGGATGCCGGGTATAGGCCTGTTCAAACATCAGGACCATGGCCATCCGGTCAGGGTTATCGTATCCCATCGCGAACTCACGACGGATCACCTCTTGCTCCTTGGTATATTCGTCCGGGGGCAGGGTAGAGTTTTCCATCGCATCAAAAAGCACATCGGTCATCGTCACCCATGCCGCAGCCGGGCCGCTGATATAAAAGACCGTCCTGTCAAATGAAGTATAGGCATTTATCTGGCACCCCTGATCCTGGACTTCCTGGGCGATTTGGGAATTCGAGCGCTTAGTCGTCCCCTTAAAAAGCATGTGTTCAAGAATGTGTGACATCCCGGCCCCGAGCCATTTACCTTCGGTAATACTCCCGGCATTCACCCACATCTGGGCGGATACTACAGGGGCATTCTTGTCTTCCTTGATGATGACGGAGAGTCCATTCTCCAAGACAATCAAACGGGCTCCTAACGGCGGCACATTTATTTCAGACGACTTAGATTCATTTGACGACATACGCTGCGATCCCTCTGGTGAAGTTTTGTTAAAATAATAAAATATCACCACCGCGATGATGACGATAAGAAATAAAGTAAGAACCTTCCAAAAATACTTTGTCATGATTTTTCAAAACCCTCCGGTTAATCGGAGTGAACACCGGGGGCGGGCGATTTGTTTCGTTTTGTCTTGGGAGCTGCCTTTGACTTTGGCCTGAAAGGTGTGTCGAAAGCATCGGTAAAATCATAGCCCCCGTAGAAATCCTGGACTTTATCGGTGTCAGTTTTCCCTAAAATCCCCTTCTCTACCATATTAAAAACAATGTGCCCGAAATCATCACACTTAAGGATCCCCCAAAAACTCAGCACGGTCCGCGACATAGGCCCAAACTCATCCAAGGCGTAAGACCTGATACCGTCGAGGAGCTCAGGCCCCGTCACATGACGGTTAGGATCCTTGTTATCTTTTTTATGGGTCTTTAAGGTGAAATCCAGTGCCTCTCGGACAAATTCATAAGCTTCCTCACTGTACCGCGTATCCTCGGTAAGGATAATCTCTAATGCTTCACTGAAACTAATTTTCTTCATACTTTGCGGTTTCCGAGATAGTTTGCTGGTCTAGGTGTTCAGTTCCGTGCCGTGAATTCCGCCAAATCATCACTAATCCTCCGAGAATCCCGGCTGATATGATGACAGCGATGAGTAATTGCTCTTGTTTAGTCAGTGAAAACATTACCACCTTTCTTGACAAGTGTGATTATCAATAATTTAAACCTGCGTCAGAGATTCTGCAAACTTTTCCTTACTCACCAAAGGCTCCAGACAGGCAAATTGTTCACACACATAAGCAACCGCTTTACCTTCGAAAAACTCCTTATCACCCAGCAATGGTAAACGGCTCTTATCCGCCGATGTCTTTGCGGCGACCACGGCAAACGGGGCGAATTTCCCCTTCAGCACATCTTCAAATCCAGCGATGCCTTCCCTTGTCCCGACAAGGGCGATCTCACGTGGTTTTGATGCGAAAAACTCGGCGGCACAAAGCCAATTACCAAAAAATGTGGGTGAACGGGAAACCAACTCCCGGACAAGCTTGAGTGAACGGTCGGCTGAAAAACCCAAATGGGGATCACCCGCAAGGAGCGCGAGCTTTTGATAAACCACCGCTACCACACTATTCCCACAAGGAGTGGCATTGTCGTCGAGTTCCTTTGGCCTCTGGATCAATGTTTCATGATCCTCTGAAGTGAAGAAATACCCCCCCTTTTCCTTGTCAGCAAATTGTTCATCGGTCACCCGCGCAAATTTCACGGCCTCCACGATCCATTCTTCCTCAAATGTCGCCTGATAGAGCTCCACCAGACCGTCCATGACCAGAGCGTAATCTTCGAGATATCCGTTCAATGTGGCCCGTCCGTCTTTAAAGTTACGATGGAGCCGGTTATTCCCGTGCCGCGAATGTTTTAAGAGGAATTCCGCATTGGCCTTCGCAGCCGCAGTAAATTTATTTTCCCCGAGCAAACGCCCGGCCATGGCGAAACTCGCCATCATCATGCCATTCCATGCCGTGAGGATTTTCTCATCACGTCCGGGTTTCACCCGTTTTTCCCGGACAGTAAAAAGTTTACTACGCCATTGCAGCACCTTTGCCGCAAATCGCACCGGATCGAGGCCTTTGTCCGCAGCAAATTGCGCAGGCAATTTGTGTAGGTTCGGGATATTTGAGTGTTCCCAGTTACCATGATCCGTGATGTCAAAATATTCAGAAGCCAAAGGGGCATCATCCGGCCCGATCACCTTATCGAATTCTTCTTTGCTCCACACAAAAAACTTCCCCTCTACCCCCTCACTATCGGCGTCCTGTGTCGAGTAAAAGGCTCCTTCGGGTGAAGTCATCTCCCTGAGCACATAGTCGAGGATATCCACACAAATTGCGCGGTAGGACCCGTTTCCGGTGAGCATCCAAGCCTCAAGGTATAAACGGCTCAAGAGCGCATTATCATAAAGCATCTTCTCGAAATGGGGCACGAGCCACTCTGCATCGGTGGAGTAACGGCAGAACCCCCCGCCGACTTGGTCGTACATCCCGCCCATGGCCATCTTGTCCAATGACAATCCGAGGTGATGCCGGGCGGTCTCATCACCCGTCCGGTGGATATACCGGCAGAGGTACATTAACGTCATGGCTTGAGGGAATTTCGGGGCATTCCCGAAGCCTCCATGGTACGGATCGATTTGTTTGACGATTTGCTGGGCGATATGATCGAGGACCGGGCGGGTAAATACCTGTTGAGAGGGTTCCGCTTTCAAAAACTGGCCCATCTCTTCAATAAGCCCTTTGCCTTGATTAACCAAATCCCCCTTTTTATCACGATAAGCAGCGGCGACAGATTCAAGCACTTGGCCAAATCCCGGACGCCCGTAACGGCTCTCTGGGGGGAAATATGTCCCCCCGTAAAAAGGGATCCCTTGCGGTGTCAGGAAAGCGTTTAATGGCCAGCCTCCTTGTCCGGTCATGTGCTGGACGGCTTGCATATAGATGTGGTCAAGGTCGGGGCGTTCCTCCCGATCCACTTTGATATTCACAAAAAGCTTATTCATCACCGCAGCAATTTGCTCGTTTTCAAAAGACTCATGCTCCATGACATGGCACCAGTGGCAGGCGGAGTAACCGATCGAAAGCAGGATCGGTTTATCTTCCGCCTTCGCCTTTTCAAGTGCCTCAGGTCCCCAAGCAAACCAATTCACCGGGTTATGGGCATGTTGTAAAAGATAAGGACTCGTCTCATGGACGAGTTTATTCGTAAAAGGATGTTCACTTCGATTCATAGATCCATCCAATCTCGCAAAAATAGCCATTTGCGCAAGTGAATCAATAGGACACCACCTGAAAAGACGCTAGTCGTATGACACCAAAAATAGATATCCCCCCATTTAGGCAGAGTCATGAGCCTCACTTCGATCGATCTTATTTAGCAGGAATCGACGGGGACCACTTCAGCCATTCCGGCTGGGGTTTATCCGCTACGATGAATTTTTGGCCAGGTTTAGCCATGGGTGCGAGTGTGGGGTCCTCAGGCGTGGCAAAAGATATCCCGCCAGCCACAAGGGCTTCCAGTGGGGAGATACTCAAGCTCGCGCCCATGCCCAAGAATCCGAAGTTCGCATTCACCCCACCGTAATCCCAAAAGACGGAATTTTCCCGGACAAGATGGCTGTATTCCTTATAGATCAGGAGTTTAACTTCAGCTTTGGTGGCATCTTTTGTCAGTCCGATCCCCACGACACGGCCCACGGGGACATTTTTATAATAAACAGGAGCCCCTTCGACGACTTTTAAATTTGAAGACAAAAGCTTCACCAGCAGTCCATCAGGATTCTCAGTCGTGATCCCGTCAGTCACTGCCCAATCCGTGACTTTAAAGGATTCCTTTACCTCCCCGCTTCCGGGCATGGCCTCAAGATATACTCCGCTGAAAAGGGTATCAGCCCCGGTCACCCCTTCCCAACCCGCTTTGGGGCGCACCAACCAATACCGCGCTCCACCTTTGAGGAGATCCGCTGCTTCGGACCTGATTGTCGCTCGTGCCTTAATGCGGTTGAGTGAACCGTCAAAATCCAAGGATTCAATAACCCCAACAACCAACCCCTGGTGTTTGATAATTGTACGCCCGGGATTCACCCCAGATGAATTCTCAAAGTAAAGATCCACATAGAGCCCCGCATTCTCGGCAATGTAACGGGTGTTATAAAGAGTGAACTTGTCATTATCATGTGCAGGGGCGGCATGGGATCCATCATCAAAATGATCAAGTCCGATACCTCCTTGGATCAGTGACTCCAGGGAATCCAGATCAACATTAAGCATCCCCGGGCCTGCGATGACTTCCAAACGGGCGGTCCTATAAAATGAAGTTTTTTGAGTAATCAACTTTTGATATTTTTCTTCAATATAAATCTCAATAATCGCCTGATCCATATCATCGGATAATTCGATATCCTGGACTGAACCCACGACAATCCTCCGGTAATAAATGGGAGAACCTACACTGATCGAACCCGCATGTTTGGCATTAAGAAAGAGGTTTAGTCCGGGTTCGCCGGCCCGGATCATGGGAATACGTTCTAGGCCTTTGAAGCTTGTCGTTTCCGCCCCTTCTCCCGGAACCACCCCGATATACACCCCTGAAACAAGGGTATCAAGACCACTGACCTTTCCTAAGCTAATGTGCGGGCGCACGACCCAGAAACTACTCCCCTCTTTGGCTAAGTTTTCAGCATGTTTAAAGAGCTGGAGTTTGACATTCACAAAAGACAGGTCTTTGGATAGCTCCAATGACTTCACCGTCCCGATCTCTACCCCGTGGTACTTTGCCATTGTTTTCCCTGCTTCGATCCCCCCCGCATCTGTAAAGGTAATCTCGATCAATGGCCCCCGTTTAGAGAGAGTCTGGTAAACGAGCCAAGCAGCCGCAAAAATGGCAATCACAGGAATAATCCATACGACAGAAAAGTGGCGTTTCCCCTCAATAACAGCCAAGGGAACCTCGCTAAAAGTTTCCACGCCGGGGGTTTGTGTTGGTTTTGGAGGGATATCTTCGCTCATGCTGATCCTGAATTAAGCGGTTTCCTTGTCCCAAATCAACCTTGGATCAAAGAAATCAGCAGCAAAAAGGGTAAGTATCACAACCGATGCAAAAGCCACAGCTCCCACGTCAGGAATGACGGTCGCCAAAACGCCAAGCTGTCCTAGAGCCACCAAAATCGAGAGCAAAAAGATATCCACCATCGACCAGACCCCGACAATCTCTACCGCCCTATACAAATAAGCCCGGTCCTTGCGGGAGTAACGGGTGGATGAACGCATGATCAAGAGATAGAGCAATGTGACTAATTTCATGAGTGGAATCACGATGCTCGCACAAAAAACGAGACCGGCGACGGGGGCCATTCCGGAATCGTAAAGCTCCATCACCCCGCCCCAGACGGTTAATGGCTGGACATCCCCCGTAAGGGTCAAGGTCATCACGGGAAAAAGGTTTGCCGGTAAATAAAGGATTAATCCCGCTATCACAAAAGCCCACGTCCGGTGGAGTGAATTGGGTTTGCGGTGGTGTATTTTCTCCCCACACCGGTAACAACGACAAACGTCTCCCTTCCGGAAATTCGTCGGCCAACGGTTATCCGCCTCACAAACCATGCATTTAACGATTCCTAGCTCGGTCCCGGTAGTCATGGCTTTGCTTTCTGGAGTTTCACAAGTTTCTCCCAGATAAACTCCCGATCGAGGCATTTTGTCGCTAGGATCGAGCAAAGAAAAAGGCCAAAAAGGATATAGGCACCCATATCCATTTCCGTAGAACCCATCTCGTCGAGCTTTGTAATGGCCACGAGGATTCCCGCTGCATAAACCTCAATCAAACACCATTTTCCGGAGGTGAGTGTATATTTAAAAACCCGTGTCACACCGGGAAAACGCCAGCCGAATTTCACCGGGATCAATACATAAGTCAGACCGATCATTTTAAAAGCCGGAGCAAAGAGGCTCGTCCAAAGGATGATCAAAGCCAACGGCCAATAAATCCCATTCATAAGCTGCAAAGGCCCGGTCGTCAGGAAATTCGAGGCTGAATTCCCCTTGAAATTAAATGTGAGCACCGGATAGGCATTCGATAAAAGGGCAAGGCATAATCCCGCGACGGCAAATGATAATGTCCGGTTAACCGTCTCAGGCTTCCACATCAGAAGAGTCTCTCCACAACGGGCACAACTAACCCTTCCAGGGCCATTCCACGGGGGGATATGGTTAAGAATGTCACAGCCATGACAAATAATAGTTTTATTTTCAGCCCCGTCCATTCCCGCATTAAAGCAATTTGCGCCATTTTCACAAACCAGAAATTTTCCAGCTTGAAAGAAGCACTCTCCGGTGTTCTAATTCGCGCCCATGATGAGACCTGTAATCCTCTTGATCTTTTGTTTATTTCTCCCTCTGTCCCCTCTCCTCAATGCCCGTGAAATTAAACTCTCCGCAGTCACCGGCACAGCCACAGGGGACGTCCAAAAGGTCGGGTTCAGGGCCCATATATTTAAGGCAGCCATCCGTTATAATCTAGCCGGCACGGTCAATAATAATCCCGACGGCTCTGTTTCATTTACGCTCCAAGGGGATTCACAGGGGGTCAAAAAAACCCTTAAAGAAGTGGGTGAAGGCTCCAAACACTCGCAGGTCTCCGAAGTAACCAGCCAGCCCTCGGAACTGATTACAGGTATGAACACCTTTACCGTTTACGGGTGGACATCCCATACCAGAGATATTTCCACCCCTTATAATCTAGTATTCACCCTCCGATCTGATGACTCCCTAATCTCCGAAAAAAATGCCAAAAAAGTCTATTATCAAATCCTCGAAAATACACTCCAAGGCGAGGATAAGGACAAAATCAAAAAACACCGTCTTTAACCCGACTTCCGCTACTGGCGGTGAAAAACGGTTTTTTTGGGGTGAATTTTGGGGATAATATTTTGTAAGTCATTGATGTTGAGGGGAGGCATTTTTGAAAAGGGCGTGTAGTGGCGACCTACCCCCTATTCAATGCGGATAAAAGCCGTTAATATGGGCTGATGTATTTGA
>JAWXBN010000056.1 GCA_034440155.1 Verrucomicrobiota bacterium
GGCTGCGATAATTGTAACGGCACTGGTTACCGCGGACGCGCCGGTATTTTTGAAATATTTGTCATTAATGATGATATCCGCCGGATGATTTACGAGCGTTCCACCGTCAGCTCCATCCGCCAAAGGGCCCGCGAACTGGGCATGCGCACATTACGCGAGGACGGCATGAGAAAAGTGCTCGCGGGTATGACCACCCCGGAAGAGGTCTTAAGCATTACCGTGGGGGATAAAGAATAACCATGGCTGTCCCGATTGAACAACTTTTGGACTTCATCATCGAGCAAGGCGGCTCGGACCTGCACCTGAGCGTGAATTTCCCCCCGGCCTGCCGGTTAAACGGGGAGATCACTCCTTTGGACCTGCCCCCGCTGACACCCGAGGACACCGAAGAGATCATGCGCTCGATTACCTCCGACGACCGCCAGCAAAAACTCCGCGAGATGGGCAGCGTCGATTTCGGATTTGCTTACGGGGAGGCGTCGCGATTCCGCGTGAATGTCTTCCGCCAAAAAGGTAATCTGAGTCTCGTACTCCGCCAGATTCCGACAAAATTCCTCGACATGGATATGATCGGCCTGCCCCCTCAGATCAAAAACCTCCTTTTTACCCCGCGCGGACTTATCCTCGTCACTGGCCCGACGGGTTCAGGAAAGTCAACGACTCTGGCAAGCATGATTAATTATATTAATGAAAATGTGCGCGGCCATATCCTGACTATTGAAGACCCGATCGAGTACTTTCATCCCCATAAACAATCGATCGTTAACCAGCGGGAAATCGGCGTGGATTGCCCGAGCTTTTCCGAAGGCCTCCGCCGGGCGCTCCGCGAAGATCCCGACGTGATCCTCGTAGGGGAAATGCGCGACTTAGAGACGATGGAGGCTGCCATTAATGCCGCCGAGACTGGCCACCTCGTTTTTGCCACACTCCACACCACGGGAGCTTCCCGCACTGTGGACAGGATCGTCGGGGCATTCCCGACCGACCAGCAAGATCAAATCCGCATCCAGCTCTCGGGAAATCTTAAAGCCGTTATTTCCCAAGTCCTCCTGCGCCGCCAAGACGGCAAAGGCCGCATCGCCGGACTAGAAATCATGGTGCAAACCGATGCGATCGCGAATAAAATCCGGGATAATAAAACATTCGCGCTCTATTCAGATTTGCAAACCGGGAGCAAGCTCGGCATGTGGACACTGGATTCACACTTAGTTCATTTACTCCGCCAAGGCATTATCGATATGAATACGGTCATGACCATGAGCCAAAGACCCGAGGACTTGAAGCAACTCCTCAAGGAATAGGATACACCCATGTTCGAAGCTCATAACGATACAATCATTTCGATCCTGCAAACCAACCATTTGCTTAATGCCGATCAACTCTCGGAAATGAATGACGAGATCCCCCGCTCGGGTAAGTCCGCCACACAAATCGCCTTAGATTACGGGATCGTTGATGAGCCCACCCTCTTAGAATTAATCGCCGTTTATCTCGGTTATGAATATCTCCCGATGGAAACCATGGAGGTGCCCCCTTCAGTCATCGAGATGCTCGACGCGCATACCGTCCGGATGAATTCCTCAATTCCCGTCTCATGGGACGGAATGACACTGACGGTGGCCTTGGCCGACCCTTTTGCCCTCCAAGTCCTCGACGACTTGCGTTTCACGACAGGCAAGGATATCTCGATGGTTGTCGCTTCCCCTTCCAAGGTGGAGGATGCCATCCGAAAATATTACGGTGAAGACAGCAGCATGCTCGATGTCCTCGGTGCACAAATCCTCGAGGAGGAAGCCGAAAGGATCGGGGCCTATGGACTACGCGATGCAAAGGATATTGAAGCCGAGGCTAATACCACGCCTGTCGTCAAATATGTAAATCTGGTCCTCTACCGCGCCATCCAAGCCCACGCCAGTGACATCCACTTTGAACCCTTTCAAGATATCTTCCGTATTCGTTACCGTGTCGATGGTGGCCTGCTCGAAATGGCACCACCCCCACGGCAAATGGCCCTCCCTGTCATCTCCCGTATCAAAGTCATGGCGGCCATGAATATTGCCGAACGCCGCCTGCCCCAGGACGGCCGTATCCAGCTCAATGTCGCCAACCGCCCGGTCGACCTCCGTGTCTCCACACTACCCACCCAATATGGCGAAAGCGTCGTGCTCCGTGTCCTAGATAAATCCACGGTCAAAATGGAACTCGACGGTCTGGGCATGCCCGAAGGCATTTTTGGATACATAAATGAAGTCATCCGCAAACCCAATGGCATTTTTGTCGTCACCGGCCCGACTGGCTCAGGGAAAACAACAACCCTCTACGCCTGCTTAAATAAGATCAACGACATCGAAATCAAAATCCTCACCGCAGAGGATCCGGTGGAGTACGAGGTGGAGGGTATCCAACAAGTACCGGTCAATGATAATATCGGATTAACCTTTGCGAAAATCCTCCGCGCTTTCTTGCGTCAAGATCCTGATGTCATCCTCATCGGTGAAACACGCGATCTAGAAACAGCCCAAATCGCTATTCAAGCCTCCCTCACGGGTCACTTGGTCTTGAGCACCCTCCATACAAATGATGCGCCCGGTGCCGTCACCCGTTTGATCGATATGGGCGTGGAGCCCTTCCTGATTTCTTCTTCACTCGAAGGGGTGCTTGCACAACGTTTGGTCAGGACCATTTGCAAAAGCTGCAAAACCTCTTATGAACCCAATGACACGGCCTTGGACTCGATCGGCCTGAGCGCACATGAGATGGGGGATAAAATGTTTTTCACTGGGGCCGGATGCCCCGATTGTAATATGACAGGATACCGCGGACGGAAAGGTATTTATGAACTCCTCGATGTTACCGAACCCATCCGCGACATGATCAACCAACGCGCCCCGTCGGTGGTCATCCGCCAAAAAGCCATTGAACTGGGTATGAGCACATTGCGTGATGATGGTTTGCGCTCGATCTTCGACGGCGCGACGACCATTGAAGAAGTTATCAAATATACGTAGTTCTCCAAAAAAAAACGGCCTCCCGCAAAAAAATGCTGAGGCCGTCTGAAAAGATAAAATGTAAGCCGAGGGATTAGACCGCTTTCTCGCCTTTTTCACCGGTGCGGATCCTGATGACTTCCTCGACAGGTATGACAAAGACTTTGCCATCACCGATCTTGCCAGTATGGGCGGATTTAATAATCGTTTCTACCGTTTTATCGACGATGTCGTCGGTAATCACGATTTCGACTTTAATCTTCGGCAGGAAATCCACGGTATATTCACTCCCGCGATAGATTTCTGTATGTCCTTTTTGGCGGCCAAAACCTTTGACTTCCGTGACCGTCATACCCTCGACCCCGATATCAGACAGTGCGGATTTAACTTCATCGAGTTTGAACGGTTTGATGATCGCTTCTATTTTTTTCATAATTTTTTATGGGTTCAAGTTTTCCTCATCCCTTAATAGAAGGAACGATTCGTTCTGCCTTTTAAAATGATCCAAACTTCCACCCAATAATGGTGAAACCCTGCCCATCCATAATCGCGCGAGTATAATCAGACTTGTCCCAAGGGCAAATCTATATCTCCATTTTCTTTTTGTCCGGACACATCCCCTTTGGATGGTTAGGACCGGGTTATTCGATATTCTGGATTTGCTCGCGGACTTTCTCGAGTTCCGCCTTCATTTCGACGACCCTTTGGGAAATCTCCACATTATTGGCCTTTGAACCAATGGTATTGACCTCACGATTTAACTCCTGGATCAGGAAGTCGAGTGTGCGTCCGACGGGATCTTTACTATTCAGTGCTTCCTGCATCTGGGCGAAATGGCTTTTTAACCGGGTCAACTCCTCGGTAATATCTGAGCGGTCGGCAAAAAAGACGATTTCTTTAATCAACCTTTCATCATCAAGATCAATTTGCACGCCCGCAGCCTTAATCCGTTCATGCAGAGACTTCCTATGTTTTTGGACCACCAAAGGGGACAAGGCTGCAATTTGCGCGTGCAATTTGCGTAAGTTTTTGAGCCTTTCCATGAGTTCTTTCTTCAAAAATGCCCCTTCCTTCAAACGCATCTTTAGCAAGGCACCAAGAGCATTTTGCAAGGACTTCTGTACGGTCGGCCAAGCGGAATCCGCATTGAGAGTGGGCGTGGGGGCATTTAAAATCCCGGGGATCCGTAGCAGGGTCTCGATCCTGACCTCACCGGACAAACCCAAATCTTTTTGTAATTTGCGCAGGCCCTTGAGTGCATGGCGGGCCACATCTTCATTCAGGAGCGAGACATTTTGCTCGTTCCCATCACCGGACTGCATGGTTATCGACACACTGAGTTTACCTCGGACGACCTTGTGGGAAATCTCCTCGCGGATGCGCGGCTCCAGATTTTCGATCTCCCTGGGGAAACGCACGAATATATCCCGCGCCTTTTGGTTTACCGAGCTGATTTCACAGACAATCGCCAGATTTTTGGAACGTGATTCACCGCGGCCGTAGCCAGTCATTGATTTCATCATTTTGTGTCGTGGACATTACGCCCTTCCGCGACTCTTGTCATGGCTTAAGTCACAAAAAATCATTGCCCGTAAAGATTGGTTTATTTTGCGCGCCAGATTTGGCCTCCCCTTCCTCAAGGCTTCTTCGACTCACCGGCACAGGAGGGGTCGTACACACCTAAAAGCTCTTCATAGACTTCTATGAGGATGATTTTATAAATCAGGTAAACGGGTATCACCATGATGACTCCCATGATCCCGAAGGCTGTCCCCCCCATAATAATCAGGACAACTGTCAGGAGTGGGTCGATACTGACCCGGTCGGATAACATAAAAGGAATCAGATAAAAATTATCGATAGCCTGAGCAATCACGACGGTGATCACCACTCCACCTACTGCGATGTAATCCTGCAAAAGCAGGGATACCACAAGGGGGGCGATGATTCCTAATACCGGCCCGATAAAATCAATCACATTCAACGCCCCGGCCAACACCCCGAAAATCAACCATCCCTTCACCCCGGCCACATAAAAGCCTAGACAACAAATCCCACCCACCAAGATACTCTCCACCACACGCGCCGCGAGGTAATCGCGTAACATGCTATTAATATTGCCCGTCGCACGGCTATAACGGTAGGCGATTTTTGCCGGGAGGTGACTGATAATGCCACGGCGCATATCCTCGCGCTTACGGAAATAATAATAAAACATCAAAGGAATCAGAAGAGACCCATATATCATCACATAGGTCGTGGCAATAAACCCGTCACTCATTTGACGTTCAAACACTTGTACCATATTGACAAAATTATCCTTTGTCAGGATCTCCTCACGGAACCAGACAGGCAAAA
Source organism: Verrucomicrobiota bacterium (assembly GCA_034440155.1). Classification (NCBI taxonomy): domain Bacteria; kingdom Pseudomonadati; phylum Verrucomicrobiota; species Verrucomicrobiota bacterium. Next base: position 5,346 of record JAWXBN010000056.1, read on the forward strand.
TGCCATGGACACTTTTTTCATAGAAGACCGCGGCATCCTGTCCCTTGTGCGCAAATTGCTCTAAGGCCCGGCTCACTTGGTTGAGTGAATCCCCCATCAAATAAATAATCGCCACCACCCAGAGTAAACTCAAGCTGACGGCATTCACCACCTTCGTCAGGGGCGACATCTTATTCGAGATCATCCGTGACCGGTAATCATTCACGAGTTTTTCCGCCATGACCAAAAGACATACACCCGTCAGGAACGTCAAAAAAAGGTATTCAAAATACAGGCACAAAGCCAAGGCGGCCGTGAGAAGAATAATCATCACGACCATCCTGGACCAGATTTCAGGTTTCAGGCTCAGCTTCATACCGGGGGACAAAGCTCCCGTTTAGGTGATAAAAATGCCAGACGGTATAGGGCGCAAAGAACCATACATGCCATCATCCCGATAATTGTTTCCACGAGGATCTGCCCCCAAAGGGAGGGATTCTTCAGTTCCGCCATGGTCATGATCCCCGCCAGATAAAATGACGCTAAATTCAGGATATGTCCCACGAGAAGCGAACTAAACGCGATCAGGTCGGAATATTTGCGTGATAATACCCCGGCCAAAAAACCCATGATCGCATGGGGGATAGCCGCCAGGATATCTATCCCGTCGATTTGAGTGCCCATGGCGAAAAACTCCGGCAATAATCCATTCACCACCGCGGCAAAAAATCCCACGACAAAACCCATCCATCTCCCGAAAAGCACTCCGGCGAGAACCGGAATGACCATATTCACCGCAATCGTCCCACCGGTGACAAAGGGATTTGGTTGAATCGAACGCGCGTTCCCAATCAGCAGGTACAGGGAAATAAAGACCAAAGCTGTGATGCCAAATTTCCGCCCGCAGGATTTAATCTGTTTTTCGAATTGGTCGAGGTGCTTGCTGATTTCCATAGAGGTAAAGTTTGTGACGGATATAAAACAATGCCTGATTGCCCCCAGAAATCCAACCATAACGAAGATAATATTCCTGCTCGGGTACAGTCCGCCCAGAGTCCTGGAATTTATAGTCGAGAAACTACAATGATGCGCGTATATCTGGTGCTCTAATGAATTTCCCATTACCCAGCCGCCAAATCCATTTAGACTTCCACACTTCCGAATACATCAAAGGAATCAGCCATAAATTCAACCGCGCCGGGTTCCAAAAAGCCTTAAAAACCGGGCACGTGAATTCTGTCACCCTTTTTGCGAAGTGCCACCATAGCCTTTGTTATTACCCGACTGACATCGGTATCCGGCATCCCCATTTAAAATTCGACCTGCTGGGCGAGCAAATTGCTCGTCCTGGGTGAGAGTCTCCTGGAAAAGGTTTTCGGCAAAGTCATTCTCGATGCCGGCGTCAAATACATCGGCCCCGCTAAATTCGACTGCGACTACCTGAAAGTCGGAAAGGAACTCTCTCGGAATATGGTCACGTCCCCTCTCCTGAATTATACCCCCCCCCCGCGTTACACAGCGACCAAGGCCACCGTACTGGCGGAAATTTATGAACCATTCTTCTCGTGCACTTACGGCAAATTCTGTTCACACCAAAATACCGCTAACCAGGAAAAACCTGCCCGGCACAGCGGCGCATTCCGCCACGGTAATATCATTTTCCTGCCACATGCCCTCGGCGCCATTTACCAGCCTCATGGCGCACGACTACACCGGGATTTATTCCTCAATGCATTAGGGCTCCTCTACAAAAAGCCTGTCGTGGAAATCCGTCTCCCTAGCGAAGGCCGGATCAACCTCTGGCACCAACCCCAAAACCGCCGTTACGTCCTCCACCTGCTCTACGCCAGCCCGATCCAACGCGGACGCTGCTCGATCATCGAAGATATCGTCACGCTGCATGACATCAAGGTCAGCTTACGTGTTCCCCAGAAAATCAAACGTGTCAAAGTCCCCCTAGAAAAAGCCGCACTACCAGTCAAAAACTCCCGCGGCCAAGCAACCGTGACCGTCCCCAGTCTCACCATGCACCAAGTCGTTGTTTTCGAGTATTAACACCGAGCAGAAAGATCCTCTAGCAGGCAGGGCCGCTCCCCCTCACGGATTAAGCGGAAAAAACTTTGCGTTCCTTCCCAAACTTTAGGTGAAACCCCCGCTTTTGAAACTTCTTCCTTCGTGATCTTCGTGGTGAAATCTCCCCCCCTTTGGCGGACTGGTGCCGTGAAACTTCGTTTTAGACTAAACCTTTTGCTGCGATATCCCGGCGGCAGAAGGCACCGGAAAAATGAATTTGATCAACGGCAGCATAAGCTCTTTGGCGTGCGGCCGGGAGGGAATCCTCCAAGGCAGTGACCCCGAGCACACGCCCACCGGAATTTATCACTGCACCGTCTTTAAGGGATGTCCCAGCATGGAATACCACGACACCGGGCATTTCGGAGGCGTGATCCAGTCCGGTAATAGGATTATCCTTTTGGTAATTACCGGGATACCCGCCCGAAGCGACGACCACACAAATAGCAGTTTGTGTATTCCACCGGATTTCCTGACCGGCGAGTGTCCCATCGACACAGGCATGGCAAACCTCCACGAGATCACTCTCCATCCGCCGCATGTAGCTCTGTGTCTCCGGATCACCAAACCGGGCATTAAACTCTAGGACTTTCGGCCCGTCTGTGGTCAGGATCAATCCAGGAAAGAGGATCCCCCGGTAATCGATATTTTCTTTCCGGCAACCTTCCATAAAACGTTCAAATACCTCTTCAGCAATTTGCGCGATATCTGCGTCACTGGCGAAAGGAACAGGGCTAAAGGTTCCCATCCCCCCTGTATTTAAACCGGTATCGCCTTCCCCTACCCGTTTATGGTCCTGGGCGATCGGCATCATCGCAAAGGTCTTGCCGTCGACGAATGCATGGGCACTGATCTCCGGCCCGGTCAAGAACTCCTCGATGAGGATTTTTTCACCGGCCGCACCAAAAACTTTTTTCACTAACATATCATCAATAGCCGCCTCCGCCTCTGCCGCATTTTGCGCGATAATCACGCCTTTACCGAGGGCGAGTCCGTCGGCTTTGATCACTTGGGGAAAGGGCCAATCCCGGGAACATGCCAGTGCCTTTGTCACATCTGTAAACTGCTCACTGCGGGCGGTGGGGATATGATGCCTGAGACAGAATTCCTTCGTAAAAACCTTGCTCGCCTCAAATTGCGCGGCTTTCTGATTCGGACCAAATGTTTTGAATCCGTTAGCCGTAAACAGGTCCACGATCCCGAGGGCCAAGGGGTTATCCGGGCCGACAATCGTTAGATCAGGCTGGAATTCACGCGCAAGCTCCAGCAGGGCCGAAAGGTCTTCCAGTGAAACAGCCCGCGTCTGCGCAATTTGCGCAATCCCGGGATTTCCGGGGGCACAAAGGATCGAACCCACTAACGGACTGCGGGCGATTTTCCAGCACAGCGCGTGTTCGCGGCCACCACCACCGATGACAAAAATTTTCTGAGACATGATAAAAAGAAAATAACCATGAAGCACTAGACGGGGAAAGAGAAAAATCCTCAGGCGGGCCGGATAGCCGTGGCGAGAATGGTTTGGAAGTGGGGGGCCTGGTCTTCGCGGGAAACGATATCCACACGGATTTTTTCAAACCCAGCCTCTTCGATCCATTTACGAAGATCACCCTGTGAAAAGCCCAGCCAGTGATCCCCATACATTTGACGGGCCTGGTCGAAGTTATGTTCGTTCAAATCCAAAATCACGAGTTTACCGCTCGGGCGGAGCAATTTGCGCGCAGCGGCCAAGGCACGGCGGGGGTTGGCCGCGTGGTGGAGGGCTTGACTGAGTAAGACAATATCCACGGACTCCTCGTCCAAGGGCGGTTCTTCGATATCCCCTTGGCGGAATTCCAAATTCTTTAGCCCGTTCTTTTTGGCTTGTTCACGCCCGAACTGAACCATTTTTTCTGAATGATCCACGGCGATCACCTTTTTTGCCGACCGCGCCAATAACTGGGAAACAAGCCCCTCACCGGCCCCGAGATCGGCGATCACGAGATTCTCCGGCAAAAGCGGAAGGAGCATTTGGGCGAATGCCTGCCATGACCGGCCCGGCCCGTAGTTTTTACCGAATCGCCCGGCGACTTGGTTAAAATAAAGGCGCGCTGTTTCCTTCCTTTTATGCAGGACAAGGTTTAATCCGGCCTGATCTTTGGCGGATTCAGGTAATTCACTGGCGGCTTGCAGGGCGACCTGGGCAATTTGTTTAGACTCAGGGACCGGGGTTAATGCGTAATAGGTGCGTTTGCCTTCCCTTTTTGCTGAAAGCAGCTCAGCTTTAGTGAGCTGTGAAAGGTGTGTAGATATCCTGGACTGCCCCATGGAAAGGATTTCTTGGAGCTCAGAAACGGTGAGAGCCTCCTTCTCCATCAGGCGCAAAATGCGCAGGCGAGTCGGGTCTGTTAAAATTTTCCACACTTTCAGGGTTGACGACATGGCAAAGTTATATCAACATATCATGATACGTCAATATGAAGTTGGCGACATCAACAACAAACCATTGGGAGTTATGAGTTCAGAAAATTATATTTTTTCATCAGAGTCAGTCGGCGAAGGTCACCCCGACAAAGTGTGTGATACAATCTCCGATGCCATTTTGGATGCTTGCTTGGCTCAGGATAAAACCTCACGTGTAGCTTGCGAGACCCTCGTCAAGAGTAACCTCGTCGTCGTCGCCGGGGAAATCACCACCCGCGCCCAGTTCGACTACAATAAAGTCATCCGCGCCGCTATCCGCGAAATCGGTTATATTAATGATGATGACGTTTTCCACGCGGACAAGGTTCATATCATGAATGCCTTGACCCGCCAAAGCCCCGACATTTCCCAAGGGGTGGATGCCAAAAAAGCTTCCGGTAAAAAAACCGCTGAACAAGGTGCTGGCGACCAAGGCCTGATGTTCGGTTATGCTTGCGATGAAACTACCGAGCTCATGCCTGCCCCGGTTATGTTCGCCCACCGTTTAGGCAAAAAGCTGACCCAGATCCGCAAGAGCGGTAAAGTCAACTGGCTGCGTCCCGACGCAAAAAGTCAGGTCTCGGTCCAATACATCGACGGGAAACCCACCCGTATCACAGCTGTAGTCGTCTCCACTCAGCACACCGCTGACGTCAGCCACAAGACGATTGAAAAATTCATCATCGACGAGGTCGTCCGCAAGGTCCTCCCTGCCCGCCTGCTCGACAATAAAACAGAATTCCTGATCAACCCGACCGGACGTTTCGTCGTCGGCGGACCCGAAGGCGACAGTGGGTTAACCGGACGCAAAATCATCGTGGATACCTACGGTGGCATGGGCCGTCACGGTGGTGGGGCTTTCTCCGGAAAAGATCCTTCCAAAGTTGATCGTAGCGCCGCTTATATGGCCCGTTACGTCGCTAAAAATATCGTGGCTGCCGGACTGGCTACCCGCGCCGAAGTGCAATTTGCCTACGCGATCGGTTACCCAAACCCCGTTTCCGTGTATGTGAATACTTTCGGGACCGGTGTGATCTCCGATGTGAAAATCACGAAGGCTGTCGAAAAAGTCTTCAGCTTTAAACCCGCCGAAATCGTCAAGCAGCTTAACTTACTGCGCCCGATCTACTCAAAGACAACTAACTACGGTCACTTTGGTAAAACCAATGACCTCAATTCCATCACTTGGGAAAAGACCGACAAAGTCGCCGCCCTCAAGCAAGTGGCCAAATAACCCTCTCTACACTATTAAAATAAGGAACCCTATGAGCACATTAGTAGCCGCAACAAACGACTTCAAAGTCAAGGACATGAGCCTTGCTGAATGGGGTCGTAAAGAAATCGAAATCGCCGAGCATGAAATGCCCGGTCTGATGGCCGTCCGCGCCAAATACGGTAAGACCAAACCCTTGAACGGGGTCCGGATCACCGGCTCCCTCCACATGACGATCCAGACAGCTGTCTTGATCGAAACACTCACAGCCCTCGGGGCTTCCGTGCGTTGGGCAAGCTGTAATATCTTCTCGACACAGGATCACGCTGCTTCGGCCATTGCCGCTGCCGGTATCCCTGTTTTCGCCTGGAAAGGCGAGTCGTTGGAAGAGTACTGGTGGTGTACGTACA
>JAWXBN010000057.1 GCA_034440155.1 Verrucomicrobiota bacterium
GAAGTATGGGCCACTGGGATTCTGATGGAGGGCCTTGGGTCGAGGAGAGCCTGCGCAGTCCGGAAGGATATGCGGAGGGTTTGAGGCAGCTGGTCCGTGAGCTCGTCGCCCGTTACGGTGAGCAAATCGCGGGCTTCTGGCTCGATGGCCTGGACAATTTGCTCTTTGACCTACCCGCCCTCATGCATGAAATCCTGCCCGACGCTATCGTCATGGTGAATAACTTCACCCGGTTTAACGTGCCGGAGATGGATTACGCCACGACGGAATTCCTCTCCGCCACCCCCGACCCCCTTTATAATCGGCCCAGTGGACTCACTAAACCGATCGACTGGATCGGCGGGATGTTACCCCCGATAAAAGATTTTAACGAGGACATTCCCACCTGCAATGACTGGTGGCATGGGGCTCCTCCTTATAACGAGGAATGGTTGCGGGCTTACGCGTACCGCCAAGGCACGGGCCACTATGAGAATGACCCACACTTTTGGATCAAAGAAATGCTTTGTTCCCTGGGTGTACGCGGTCAGTGGAATTACACCATGGGCCTCGGCCCGTTATTGGACGGGACAGTACCGCCGCAATTTGCGCCGATGATCAAGGCTATGGAATCATTCATGAGCTGGGCATCGGAATCGATTTATGGCACCACGGGCGGGGAAGGCTCTTGCCTCGTCCCGGGATTTTGTAATGACGGAGCATTTTGCGCAGTGACCCGCAGCTTGGAAAATCCAGCCCTCCATTACGTGCATATCACTACCGCACCGGAAAAAACCTATTTACGCATCCAGACGGATTTCTCAGCGGTCAAAAGCGTGTGCAATCTGCGCACGGGCGGGGCTGTCGGGTTCACACAAAATGACGCCTTAGAAATCACCCCTGACCACTGGGATGATGTCAGCTCCCAAGGAGCCATGGTTTTACGTGTTGAATTCCATCCTTGATCACCGACGGTAAAATCTTTAGTCAGTGGGGGGTGTACGTGAAAAACACTCGGCATATCCTCCCTGCACTCTTATTCATCACGGGGTTGATCCTGTGTATTCCTGCCTTACAGGCACAAACAACATCTTCCCCGTCAAATCAACCCCCGACCACAGCCGATTCCTCACCCAAAAAGAATGATTTAAACTCGTGGTGGACGGGCACTTCCTTCATCTATGCGGGTGACACCTTGTCTAAATCAATGGACGAACACGGTGTAAATATTGTCGGGAGTTATTCCCTCTCCGTCCTGAGTAATGTCTCGGGAGGAATAAATTCTGCAACCGAGTACGCACAACTCGCCAATCTCGGGGTGAATCTCGACCTCGAAAAAATCGCAGGGATCAAAGGGCTTCAATTCCAAGTAACCGCTATGAATGCTCTGGGACAAAACCTCGCCGCAGACACGGGAGGCCTGATCTCTCCGGCCAACCAATTTGCAGGGCACATCCCCGTCGGCCTCTATGAAATGTATTTCCGGCAGGATTGGAAAGACTCGGGGACTTATCTGGCAGGGGGAAGAATCAGTGTGGCCGATTATTTCGCCTCTTCACCCCTCTATATGAATTACGTCAGTTACGCTTATAACGGGAGCCCTTGGAGCCTGACGGCGAATAATCCAAATTTCAGTGCGAATCCCGATGCTAACTGGATGTTTGTCGGTGGCACAAAAATCATGGAGGGTTTGTCTTTCCAAGCAGCCGTCTGCGGCAGTTCATCACCAAATATTAACCAACCTTGGCAGCGCGGCACGGATTTATCTTGGGAACCCAGCAAAGGGGCTATGTACCTGGGGGAAGCGACCCAAATATGGAAAACGGATATTGCCGGCACCAAGGGACTGGAGGGCACCCTTAAAATCGGCGGTTATTACGACACGGCCACCATGACCAATCTCACTTCGATCGGTACCACCAAAGGAATGGGGTCAATCTACGCGACGGCCCAACAGCAATTAACCCGGGAGGGTGATGATTCATCGGCTGTCGGACTCTCGGCCTGGGGTACCTTCGTCTATGCCCCACAAGAAGCCAGTGTCTTGATTCCCTATTTCACCTCCGGCGGACTTTGTTATACCGGACTCATCCCGTCACGAGCTGCCGATGTCACGGCCGTCGCGGTGAGTTCGGCTTGGCAAAATCAGCAACTCCCAGCCACAGAAAACGAAATCAATTTCGAGCTGACTTACCTCATCCAGATCAATAACTGGTGGAGTATCCAGCCTGATTTCCAAGCCATCATTAATCCCTCTGGATCGAATACCCTTCCGACAGCTTATGTACTCGGATTTTCGACGAATGTGAATTTCTAAACTTGTGGCCTCGCCTTTTGCGCGGCAAGCATCCGTTCACGGAGGGTATCATAGATCGGTGGTCCGCCGAGGAAAGTGGCCGTTAATACCGCGGCGAAAGAAGCCAGCAACATCGGCACCAATAATCCTGTCGTGGCGGTCATCTCGACAATCAGGATAATCCCGGTCAGCGGTGCCCTCACGACGGCGGAAAAAAAGGCGGCCATCCCCACAATCGCAAAGGAAACCGCCGGCAAACCCAAACCCGGCAGCAACACATCTACTCCCCCGGCAAAAAGAGCCCCGTAAGCAGCCCCGACCAAGAGTAGCGGGGCAAACAACCCGCCGGGGGTCCCGGCAGAATACGAAAACGGTCCTAAAAACCAGCGCACCTCAAACGTAATCAAGAGCATACCCAAAGGCAGCCCCCCATTCAGGACGACCTGACTAAAACCCTCTCCTCCCCCGATGAGATTTGGCGCAAACCATCCGATCAAACCGACAATGGCACCAACGAGGGCGGCACGGAGTTCCAAAGGGATTTTTTTCAGCGAAGCAAAGATATCCATACTCCTGATGACCGCACGATTATAGAGCACGCCGAGATAACCGAGGGTGATCCCGAAAATAAAATACGGGATCAGGCTCGCGAATGTGGGGGCGAGGATATTGCTCACAATGAATACAGGGGCATCCCCCATGATCAACCGTGACACGGCGACCGCCATCGACCCTCCGATTAATGTCGCTAATACCAAGCGTAACCGGAATCTCCGCGCGACCTCCTCGAAGACAAAAATAGACCCGCCCATGGGCGCATTAAATGCCACAGCCAAACCTGCACCGGCCAAGGCCGCTTGGACATCCTCCAAATCATCACCCCCCATTTTGCAACGTTTGACCAGAGCCTGCCCGATGGTGGCACCCATCTGGACAGTCGGACCTTCACGACCTAGGGCCAAGCCCGATCCGAGGGCGAGAATCCCCCCGAAAAATTTAATCGGTAATACCCTGAAAGGAGCCGGAGTGGCTTCCCCACGCATCACAGCCTCGACATGTTGCACACCACTCCCCGATGCGAGTGGGGTTCCCCTCACCATCAAACGGGCGATCCCCGCCCCGAAAGCTCCGATGAGAAGAGGGATCCACCAGCCCCACACGGGGAATTGGTGGGCCCACTCGATCACAGTCAATAACCATTGTGTAGAAAGCTCCAAAGCATAACGGAAGTAAGCCCCGATCACACCGATTAATACCCCTCCCACAGCGGAAACAATCCCCAGACGAATCAATCCATCGCGGGGATCCCTCTCACTTTTCGGGCCGGTATTTTGGATGATATCCATGTCGGGCTCCACAATGCCATTAATCCACCACCATCCACAAGCCTGCAATTAGGCAAAAAACAGTCAGTACTTGGGCATTTTATTCTGAAGGATCGCTGCCGGTGCAATTACCCCGAGGACAAGTGATAAAACAATATAGATCGCCGTCAATAGATTATGAGTGGCGGCCACCAGTCCCGCCGGTGAGGGGTGGACCGAAATGGTGAATTCAAAAAGCCCGCGCAATCCTTCAATAGCAAAATACCCGGGGATCATCGGCAAAATACAAATCACCGACAAGGAAACTGTCGAAATCTTTAACTGTCGTGAAACCAGTAAAATAAAAACCGTACTGGTCACCGCCGCCACCAAGGTCGCTGAAATGATATCCACGCCCTGTGCCATGACCAGAGCCCGGCAAAGGCGGGCGAGTAACCCCCCCGAGGCGCACAGGATAAAAATCCCCCATGAACCATTAAAGATAACCACTAGCGATGCTGCAGCCACGGCCCCCGCACAGGCCGGGAGGATGTATTCCCACAGGCCATGTGCTTGATAAACGGCAATCACAGCAGACCTGTCCCCGAGCATGTAAAACGGTCCAGCGATACCTAAAACAATGGCCACTAAAACGGCAAATGAAAAAAACATCCGGCTGATCCCGATCGGCACATGATTACTGACCACATCCATTCCCCCATTGATCAAAGGGACCCCAGCTACCAAAAATAGCACGGGTGCCAGTGTCGTGATCGCTGCGGTGGTGGTCGGAAAGATCAGGGCATAAAGTGCCGCCACAAAAGTCCCGGCCAAAGACATCATAAAAACCTTCTGGACAAAACTCACCGGCATCCTGAGCAATTTGCATTTGACCCCGTAAATCACCACACCCCCGATAAAGCTGCCGATCCATGCAATGGGATCCCCACCATTTAAAAGGCTGTAAGCGGCACTAACGGCACCGCAAGCTAGAGCCTGCATCCATCCAATCCAAGCCGTCCCCATAGCCCTTATCACCCCCAAGCGCCTTTTAACCTCCTGGTAACCCAGTGATTTCCGGTCGAGATCATGGAGCAATTTGCTGATGGCCAGCATCCCGATAATATTTAACCCGGCCACATCCTTGCTCTCATCGATTTTTGTCCGGAATGAAGGCCCATCACTGACGGTGACCGACAAGGCATCATAGGAGACGAGCATGTGGACCCGTGCCACGCCGAGGCGCGCAACTAATTGCTCGACAGAATCTAATATCCTCCGGGTGGAGGCGCCAAATTGAAAAAGCATGCGCCCCAGCAAAAGACAAAGCTCCACAAGCTCCGTGGGTGTCGGTTCCTGCTCCTTGGTTATTGCAGTGGGGTCATCCATTTATCTCATCCTCCCGCACGCCCTAGTCCTGGCGTCCCTCGATTGCGCATAATAAAATAGCGGCAGCAATCCCTAGTCGCCGGTCGAGTAACCCATTCTGGTCTGGTGTAAAATCAAGCAGGACCTTCAGGATAAATGGATTAAAGGCCTGGTGGAACCGGCATACAGGGGTGCCATTGATTAATCCCTCATACGACTGTGGAATCAAATTGCACAGGAAACGGCGCACAAGGGCTTTGACGAGATTATCCTCATGGATCTTCCCGATCTCCTGATCGAGTGTGTCCAGGATATGCCATTCGTCTTTGATAATACTTTTTAATCCTTTTCTCCTGAGCGTACCGAGCTTCTGCCCGGACGACGTGTCGAACACATCGTAATTCGACGAAAAATCCAAGATTTTCCGGGCCTTGATCGAGAGCACTTCCTGCTGCTTGGATTCATCTGTATAAATCCGGATATCTTCCTTGAGCTTAAACGCCTTGAGCTCCGAATAAAAACCCACTGAACCGTCCGGCAGGTATATATGGAAAGCTCCGCCAAGGAGTTTAAAGACCTTGCGCCGGACCCAGTAACTCGGGTGAGAAAAACGCGGATCAATTCTTTTTGGCGCCTGCTCCGTAGGTAAGGAAGGGGCCTGCGTCCGCGCAAAGGAAAGTTTCCCTGCTGCGGTAGCCGGTGAAGGAAGGAAATCTTGAACCGTTTTCCAATCCGTATCACCTTCCTTGCAGCAAGGAGTATCGGCAGTCAATTGTCCGGATTGGATATATTCGGTTAAATGTTCAATCTGGTACGGGCCCAGCGTCTCATTATTCGTATAAAGATAATAGTTCATTGTCTTCCCCTATTGGTTTTTGTGAAGACAAAAGTGCCTGTTTATACGGGCAAGGGCAATCCCTTTTTCAGGCAGGATATTTCTCCATTATCGACCGCGATAAAAACAGTATCTCACGGACAAGCCCCTGTCGAATCATGGGCATGATGCGCAAGGGTGATGACGGAGGATAAACCGATTAATAATACTCCTCAAGATAACGGACATCCTCGTCCTTTGTGAAATCCGTGATGATATAGAGCCCCTCTTTACCGACGGCATTAATCAAAGGTTTTATCTCATGAGGTTTGACCCCGAGAGCCTGTACGGATTTTCCCGCTTCGAGTATGCGACGGTACAGAGGATACCAATGGGGATCACCTCCCGGTGGCACATTTGGGTCTGGGGTCCATTCGATGGCCGTGAGTTCTTGAATCTCCAGGAGTGCATCCAAATGACAAAGACATTGATGACCATCAAGATGGAACATGGAGTAATCAAGCCAAGCACATTGTTTTGTTAATTCCGGCACGACAAATCTCCTGAACATCCGGGGAGAGATCATGGCCCCTAGATCACACTGGACCTTAGCCACTTTTCCGGGCCCCCAGAGACGGAAGGCCCCGAAATTCGAGCTCCCGTCATCCCGTTTAATCAAGTCATAAACACGTTGATATACCTCGCACCATGCAGCACTGATCTCGACCATCTTCTCTTCAATCCATTCAGGGCGCTCGATCATATCCATGAGCAGGACTTGCGGGTCACGGAGGGCGGCCAGTATATCCATATTCTCCACGAGATCAGGGCACTCCACCATGTACTTTCCTCGTGAAAGCTTTAACGACTCTTTGATCGTCGCTTCCGTCAGTTTCCACCATTGATTTTCCGGGTCGAAAACAAGGGGAGGCAGTGACTCGGGATCCTCACAATCTTGAATGGAAGGGTGGAACCATATCGTGTCCGTCGAAAAACCGGGTGTCGCCCCTAAAAATAAAGCGAGAGACCCGGGCCCGAGATGTGTCTCTGCCAGGGGCAACGTATCGGCGATAAAAGTCTGGTTGGCCATTTGATAATGGCTCCTCTGTGCCCGGAAAACCGGATTCGTAAAACTTTCCTCCACAGACTTTGCTTCCGGAGGCTGAGGCAAAGATTCGTGTGGATGCCCTGTAGCGGGAGCTCCCCACATGCCGATGACTAATCCCCGATGATGCCACCAATCAATAAAGTGTTTTTTAGTCTCTTCCCAATTAGGTTTCCATAAACATTCCATAGTATCGCACTTTCCTTAGCTATTACATTTATCGCCAGCTTTAATGTGCATGAGTATGTGTTTCTCGGTATTCCCCTGTCAATCATCCTCTAAAACGCGGTAACACCATTTATTCAAAAGAAGATAATATTCCTCCGTAATGTAATAGCGGCCAAAGGCTCCTGAGAGAATACTCCCTGCCGAAGAGTAACATCCCCCCATGGAAAAATAAATGGTTACGGGGGAAACCCGATGGAGAGTTTGACCGAGGAGTATTCCGGATGGATCGCCCCGTTTTTTGCCCGGATAATCAGCTCGGGCTCGACGCAAGTGGCGCCTCGGAACCATTCCGGTAAATCATTTGCCTTCATCATCCCAAAAAGCGCGACAAGCGGGGCTTCCCCTTCCCGGAAAACGACTGGTCTACGCCTCACGATCACGAGCCCGGCATCACGCGCACCGGATTCCACCCGCGCCATTTGCTCTGGGGAACAGGGAAAGACACAGGCAAAAAATCCGCCGGATGCTAAATGCCTAGCAGCGGTCGTACAATAATCCGCCACAGTCCCGCGCAACTCAAAACGACAAGCGAGTTTCTGTGGATGCTCACTTTCCACTCCCGTACCGAGGGGGAAATAGGGTGGGCTCCCCGTCACTAGGTCAAATTTCTCCGTTTCTGCAACGACACCCGGATCACGAAAATCCCCGTGACGGATGTCGTAACGCCCCGTGAGCCCATTAAACACCGCTGATTTCCGCGCGAGGGCGACACTTTGTTCTTGGGCCTCGACCGAAACAAATTGCGCGCCCTGCATCCGCCATGCGCTGACCATCCCGACAGTCCCGATGCCGCTGCCTAGATCAAGCACATGCCGGGCACACGGGCACCAGCTGGTGCCGTACCATGCGCACAGGATGTCGTCCGTGGAAAAGCGGTGCCCGTCCCGGAGCTGGAAAAGCCGGTAATACCCACTGATGGCATCGAGGGACTCACCCACCCCGGCGTCCATCCCCTCCGCATACCCCGGCGCTACCGGTCCCGGTTTAGCCCATCCTTTAAAGTGTGTGTCTGTATTCATTTTATATCCCCAGAAATGCCGTCACATACATGGATTAAAAACCGTAAAAAAATATTTCCTCATGATCTTCACTCCAAAGGATTATCCCTTGGTTAACACATCACTACCGGAAACACTTTTAACCCTCAAGCGTTGTTTAGGGGATGCCTCGTTTCATACCGGAAAAATTGACTCTCCCTTTTATTCCATCACTGACTCCTTGACACTTTGGGGCATCTGACAGAAATTCTTGCTCCATGGGAGATCATGAAGAAAATTCCAGCCTCGTTTTACCCGCCACAATCATCTCACATTCGGATTGGGAACACCTTTATGCGACATTTGATACCGTCGCCCATGACCGGCCCCGTTTCGATGAGGTATTAACCGTAATGATCTCCCGGGAGGAGGAACCTGAACACGTCGCCCATGTCGCAGCCTTGGCGAATTCCCTTTTTGGGCAAACCGTCCATTTACATGAGCTCGGGGCCGAAGAGAATTTCCTCTTGATCGCTGCCGCCCTCCTGCACGATATCGGCTGGTCAGTGACCCCTGACGGGACAAAACACCATAAGTATTCCCTTCAATATATAATCGAACACCCTTGGAAGACCCTTTCGGTCCGGGAAAAGACCATTATCGCCAATGTGGCCCGCTACCACCGGAAAGCCTTACCTGACGAGTCCCACCCTCATTTCCATCCCCTGTCGAGATCTGATAAAAAAACCGTTAAAATCCTCGCCTCCTTCCTCCGTCTCGCCGACGCCCTCGACCGCACCCACTTACAATCGGTGAAATCCGTCAAACTCAAATTCAAAAGTGAGCGCACCCTGATCCTGATCAAATCAAACCTCCCCGCTGATGCCGAAATAGAGGCCCTGGAAAAGAAAAAAGACCTTTTCGAGCAAGTCTTCCACACCACGTTACGGGCTAAACTGCTTTAGCCCCTTCCACAGTCGGCACATCCACTGGACGATTTATCTTTAAACAATTTGCTCCCGACTTTTCCATTGAGTAAATTTCGTTTCGGGATTAATTTCACAACCATGAAAACCCTGATCACCCTCTCACTTCTTTTTATCTGTGTAATATCCGCCCACGCCAAAAGTAATTCATTCATCTTAAATTACAAAATCGACGGCCAGGAATTTGAAGGTTATGTCGCTGTCCCCGCCGGACTCAAAGGCAAAGCCCCCGGAGTCATGGTCGTTCATGACTGGATGGGTCTGAGTGACTTTACGAAAAAACGGGCGGATGAACTCGCCCGCGAAGGTTACGTCGCCTTCGCTGTCGATGTCTACGGCAAGGGCAAACGCGCCTCGACACCCGAAGAAGCCATGAAACTCGCCGGTCCTTTTAAAAAGAATGTGAAACTCCTCCGTAAAAATATGCTCGGGGCCTATAACCAATTTATCAAACTCAGCCAAGTCGATAAAAACAAAGTCGCCGCCACAGGATTCTGTTTTGGTGGTACGGCGGTATTAGAGCTGGCACGAACTGGTGCCGATATCAAAGGGGCGGCCAGTTTTCACGGGGTATTACAAACTACAAATCCTAATGATGGGAAAAATGTGAAGTGCAAATTGCTCATCCTCCACGGGAATCTCGATCCCTATGTCCCCCCAGCCCAAGTCGCCGGGTTCATGGAAGAAATGAATAAAGCCCAGGTCTGGTATCGTTTTGTCGGTTACCCCGATACCGTCCATGCCTTTACGAGCCCTGCCGCAGGTACAGACATTACCAAGGGGGCCGCTTATAACCCCACCGCCGCCCGGCAAAGTTACCACGAACTCCAAAAATTCCTCAAGCTCGTCCTGAAGAAGTAATTCATTTTACTGACGCGTGTAAGGTGAGCAGGCCCTGCTTGCGGTCTGGAGCAATTTGCATCAGCTTCGTGCATTTCATAGCGCAAACTTTCATCAAGGTCACAAGAGTCGCCCCGAGCAGGCTCTGATCAGGAAGAATATCGCTCCTGTTTTCAAATTTTCTGCAAATACCTCCGGGGGACTGGCACATCCTCCTGGACCGTTTTTCAGACCATTTCTAGGTCGACGCCGAAATAGTCATGGATGAGCTTGTGCCTCATGCCCACAATATCATGCCAAGAGGAATTTGCGGGTGTTTGTCTGTGAATATTCCGGACAAATGACGCACGGCCTCTCCCGTAATTTCTAACTCTCTGATGATGGCATCCTGATAAATGGGATGCGTCATAAACTTTTCATGGGTCAAGTCCTGGGAATATTCCGCGATACGATCCAGCGCATCCAGTATATGACCGATATAAATGGAATCATCTTTTACCATAGAGCAACTTCATGTCACTCGCCGGATTTTGCTCGCTACGGAGACAGGAACCAAATAATGCCACCATCTCAGCACCCTCTAAACGGCAATATTCGATAATTTTTTCGAGCATTTTGTCCGTAACCATACCCAGAACTCTCATCGGAAATGTCTCAATCGTCGAGTATGGAGAATCTTTTCCCCGCGCAAATTGTACTAGGAGAGCGGCAGGTTAAAAGCCATCCCCACCTCTTTCAAAACGTCTCTCTTCGTGCCTTTCGTGAGCTTCGTGGTGCAAATTGCTCCGGGCAGAAACGAAGGCCGGTAACTCCCGTATCATGAAAGGATTCCCATCATATAGCCCCTAGGTTAGGAAGCCTTCCTCGCGACCTAGCCCTCGTTGCCGAATGCCGGATGTGCGCGTGGAACTCTGGCCCGTGGCAAGCAGGGCCGCTCGCCCTACAAAATCACGAAACACGGAGCAATTTGCGCCACGAAAGGCCCGAAGCAAAAGCCTTCCTCGCGACCTAGCCCTCGTTGCCGAATGCCGGATGTGCGCGCGGGACTCTGGCCCGTGGCAAGCAGGGCCGCTCGCCCTACAAAATCAGGCTAATGGCATTCGTGTTTTCCGTCGGGATAAAATGAGGGGCTTTTGATGGGCCGTTTTGAAGGTGAGAGGTCTTTTAGAGATTTTGATCACATGCTTTGTGCTTTACGGATAGAAGGGATCGTGCTCAATGTCCTTTTCACAGGATGGATACTTTTTTAAATATTGCGCTCGGGGTCTTTGTTTTTATTTATGCACTGGCATGGTTACTCGTTTTTCTCGGGCGACTGGGAGGCAGCGTGGGTAAATGGCTCGCGGGGAAATGTGTCGCCGCACCTGGACTGGATATCGTCGTATCACTGCTGACCTGGGTGCCGTGGGGCTTTGGAGTGTACCTCGCCGGATGGGGAGGAGTCCTTGCATCTGTGATCGGACAAATAGTCGGATTAACCCTCTGGATATGGACACATGAATGGGTGAATCGCCGACACACGCAGGGCTCCCGGATCGTCAAATCGCTCAATGGCATCGTCGGACGCACTCGCAACCATCTTGCCCTGTGGGCGTCCACGATCGTCTTACCGGTTTTTTGGTTGATCCGACTGGGAGAGATCCTTGTTTACCCCATGATCCGTGTGTTACTGGGTTTCCCCAAATACAAGGATAACCAATGGATCAATGTCAGTCGGCAGAAATTCGCGGGTCTCGTCGGGCACGATCTGGTCTGGTGTCTCTACTGCGACTGGATGACCGGGGTCTACTCTTTCGGCGCGGAAATGCTGCGCAATGTGGAAAGTTTCTGGTGTCCCATTCGATTTTCAGATCAGAATAAATGCCAAAATTGTCAGCTCGACTTCCCCGACATCAAAAAAGGCTGGGTCAAGGCCGACGGGACACTCAAGGAAGTCACCGACACATTGGAAGAAAAATACTCCGGCACAAACCGTTCATGGTTTGGCCACCCCTCACGTTCATCACCCCCTCCGCAGGGAGATACTGATCCAAAGGGCGTTACCCCCGCCGATCACTAGTGTCCCCACATCGTAAATGATGCTGACGGTGGACAAAAAAGGCGGCGGCGACCGTCATAAAAAAACGCGTACGCCAAACCTCGTAGCATTTGTGACCTTCGCCTTACTCTGGGAACCTGGTGTCGGATTTTCGCCCCCATCTCTCCGCACCGGAAAGAGGGGGGCGATGCAAAACACTCGCATAGTCCCTCCTATACAACCAGAACCAAAGCTGCCATGATCAAGTGTAAGAGAGAGATAACCGTATGGAAAAGAAATCTTCACCCGGCCGCAGACCGGCCAAGCCCACCGAAGTGTCGCCCCCGAAATCATCCGCCCCATCAGCCAGTCCCGCATCGACAGGATTTCCCATCGTCGGCATCGGTGCGTCAGCCGGGGGACTCGAAGCGTTAGGAGAATTCCTCGGTCACGTCCCAGCAGACAGCGGCATGGCATTTGTCGTGGTCACACACCTGGACCCGACGCGCAAAGGCATCATGCCCGAACTCCTCCAGCGCGTCACCAAGATGAAAGTGATCTTAATCAAGGATCGCACCAAGATTCAGCCAGACTGCGTCTATGTGATCCCGCCGAACAAGGACTTGTCCCTCCTACACGGCACGCTGCATTTGCTGGCGCCGACGGCGCCGCGCGGATTACGTTTGCCGATTGATTCTTTCTTCCGCTCCCTAGCGCAGGATCAGCACGAGCGCAGCATCGGCGTGATTCTTTCCGGCATGGGCTCGGACGGCACGCTGGGACTGCAAGCCATCAAAGAAATGGCAGGCGTGGTAATGGTGCAAACGGCGGCGGCGGCCAAATTTGACGACATGCCGCGCAGCGCGATTGACACGGGGCTGGCGGACATCGTCGCCCCTGCGGACGAGTTACCCGGCAAGCTCCTCACCTATTTGCAACGGGCTCCGATGGCCGTCGACTCCGAAGTCGCCTTGGAAAACATGGCCCAGAGCACCTTGGAAAAGGCGGTCATCCTACTGCGCGCCCACACGGGCCATGACTTTTCGCATTACAAAAAGAACACCCTGCACCGCCGGATCGAGCGCCGGATGGGCATTCATCAGATTAGCAAGACAGCCGACTATATCCGCTACTTGCAGGAGAACTCACAGGAGTTAGATTTGCTTTTTAAGGAACTATTAATCGGGGTGACGAATTTTTTCCGCGATCCGGCGATCTGGGAATACTTGCGCGATCAAGCCATTCCCGAGCTCCTCGCCAGCCGCCCGCCCGGTCAGGCGCTCCGGGCTTGGGTGACGGGGTGCTCCACCGGCGAGGAGGCATATTCCCTGGCCATGGTGTTTAAGGAGGCAGTGGAGGCGATCACGCCAAAGGGGGATTTTTCCCTGCACATTTTTGCGACCGACCTAGACAAGGATGCGATCAGCAAGGCCCGCCAGTGTGTCTTTCCGGCCGATATTTCCGCCGACGTGTCACCGGCGCGACTGGCCCGGTTCTTTGCTAAGGACGACCACGGCTACCGCGTCCGCAAGGAGATTCGCGACATGGTCACCTTTGCGCCGCAGAATCTCATTATGGATGCGCCCTTCACAAAGCTGGATATCTTGACCTGCCGCAACCTGCTCATCTATCTGGATGCTGATTTACAGAAGAAACTGATGCCGCTTTTTCATCATAACCTGAATCTCGGGGGCATCCTACTTCTCGGCAGCGCGGAAACGGTGGGCGGATTCACCGATTTATTCGACCTGATCAATCCCAAATCGCGGCTCTATCGGCGGACGGAGGCGGCCTTGCGACCAGGAATGGTCGAGTTCCCTTCCTCCTTTAGCGCGCGGGCGTCCGGCGGGCGCACGGCGGAAACGCACTCGACCACGAAACCGCCGGCCAGTCTCCAATCCGCGGCGGATCAGTTAGTCCTGACGCGTTATGCGCCACCCGCCGCGCTTTGTAATGACAAGGGCGACATTTTCTACATCAGTGGACACACCGGCAAATACCTCGAGCCCGCAGCCGGCAAGGCGAACTGGAATATTTTCGCCATGGCCCGCGAAGGGCTGCGTTACGACCTGAATGTCGCTTTCCAGAAAGCGCTCCGCCAAAAATCTCTCGTGACATTTCGCGGCCACGAAATCCGGCCCGGGGGCGGGGAGCTATTCGTGGAGGTCACAGTCCAGCAACTCGAAGAAGCCGGTCCGTTACAGGGATTAGTGATGATCGTATTCACCGACTTACCCGCGCCCGTGGGACCCAAATCGGCCAAAGGGACGGGTCGTACCGCAAAGACGTCTGCCCACGCACCGCGACTGGCCGAGCTGGAGCGGGAACTCCAGGCGGCCCGCGAAGAGACGCGCACCGCTCGCGAGGATATGCAGACTTCTCAGGAAGAGCTCCGGTCCACCAACGAGGAAATGCAATCCACCAATGAAGAGTTACAGTCCACTAACGAGGAGATCACCACCTCAAAGGAGGAGATGCAATCGCTCAATGAGGAACTCCAGACGGTCAACCACGAGCTACAGACAAAGGTGGACGAGTTATCGCACTCCGCCAACGACATGAAGAATCTGCTCAACAGCACCGACATCGCCACACTCTTTCTAGATAAGGACCTCAACGTGCGCCGCTTCACGCCGCAGGCGACGAAAATCATCAAGCTCATACCCGGCGACGTGGGCCGTCCGATCACCGATCTGGCCACCGGACTTTGTTACCCGGAACTGATGGAGGATGGGCGCGCGGTGCTGGAGACTCTGGTCCCTGCGGAGAAGCCGATCGGCTGCAAAGACGGTCGCTGGTTCACCGTACGTATCATGCCCTATCGCACGCTGGACGATAGGATAGACGGCGTAGTGATCACCTTCGCGGACATCACCGTAGCCACGGCAACGGCCTCGAAACTAGGGGTCCAGCACGCCAGCCTAGAGAAACGCTTCGCCAAACAGACTGCGGGCATCAAGGAATCTCAGCAGAATGCGCCGACGCCAGCGTCCGCAGGGCAATGCAAAAATAAATCTGCCAGCAAATCGCCCGCAGCCGGAAAAAATAAAGGGAGATCGTCATGAAACTCAAACCACCCGCCACCTCTGACGCCGCTACCCTGCGCCGCCATGCTGAAGGCCAGTTACGAACGCCGTAGAAGTCAAAAGTCACCAGCCCACTCTCAGCGCACGCTCCACGAATTGCAGGTCCACAAGATCGAGCTGGAGATGCAGAATGCGGAACTCCAGGAAGCCCGCAACCAGCTGGAGGCGCAGCTAGATAAATACACCGACCTCTACGACTTCGCGCCGGTCGGCTATTTTTCTCTGGACAAAAACGGCCTGATTCTTGAAGCGAACCTGACGGGTGCGTCCTTGCTCGGCGTGGAACGTTCCCGGCTCATCAAGCGGCGTATGTCAGGTCTTGTGATCTGTACTCGAATACGTCACAAAGGGTTCGGTTTTGGTTCTTTTATCCTTGGCCAGTTGTAGACAGAATCTATTTCTATGTGCCGAACTCATTTGACGAAGAGACTCCCCCTTATTTTAGTTTTTCTATTTTGTTTCGTCGCATGCACGTCTCCTAAATCTGCCTTACGCAAGGAGGGTGTTGTTATCCGTGAAAACTTGGTATTCGCTGAGCGTAGCGGGAAAAAGCTGACCCTTGATTTTTATGAAAACTCCCAGAGTAAAAACCCGCCCTTGGTCATTTGGTTTCATGGGGGTGGATATGTCGCTGGGAGCAAAGAGGATTGTCCACTGGGATTTCTTGTGAATAAAGGATTTGCAGTGGCGAGTGTGAGCTACCGGTATACAACAGTCGCGCCGTGGCCCGCCCAGCGTGATGACGCTTTGCTCGCGCTTAACTGGTTGCGCGAAACAAAGGATTTGAATTTTGACCGGGACAATATTTATTTGGCCGGTATTTCTGCCGGAGGACACTTAGCATCGATCACGGGTTTGGCTGATCAGAATAAACCCAGGGTACGCGGGATTATTGATCTCTGTGGTGGCGTGGATATGCGCAAACTCCATATTGAAGGCAGCCCGTTTGCGCGGGACTGTGTGGAAAAAATGTTTAATGGCCCTCCCCGTAACCCTGACTCAAATGTGGATAGCGCGAATCCCGCCTTGTTAGTTAATAGTCATTCTCCGCCGTTTTTGATTATTCACGGGACGGCAGACAAAACGATTCCTATCAATCAAAGTGAAATATTAGTCGAGAAATTAAAGACCTCTGGTATGCCCGTGACATTTATACGCTTAGAGGGGATGGAACATTCTTTAGGAGGTCCAAATAATCCAGTTCTCAAGGAGGCTGTGATTGGATTTTTAATTCCTCAGAAAAAACGCCAAGTGAAATGAGGAATGCTTTACAATAGCCCCGTGCATCTTTTTAATGCGCGAATGTCAAAAAGTGTCTGTTTATTTAATCGGGAAGATTTGGCGAAAGTTTATCTTCCTGTAGGTCAGATGTTGCAAATCGATCGTGTGCTCTCGATTGAGGGCCCTGAGATACATGCCGAAATGGATCTCGTCGGGCATTGGGTTTTCCCCCTGCATTTTCCGAATGATCCTGTATTTCCGGGGTGTCTCCTGATCGAAGCGGCAGGGCAACTCGTCGCGATATGGGGATGGCATGCCCAGCTTAAAGGGAACCCGCGTATGGCAAAAGTTTCCGCTAATTTTTTGCGACCCATCATACCTGAACAGGGGGTCATTACTCTCAAGTCAAAAATCCAAATCAAACGCCACGTCGTCCGGGGTAATGTCCAAGTCTTTGCGGGTGGTGAGCTCGCTGCGGAAATCGAACCCGTCATTGTTATTGTAAAGGAATAACGAAGCGGGGCTGAGTCAAAGCGAAACCCCGGATCGTCTCTTATTATTTAGACAGGTTCCAAAGTGGATGATTGATCACTTTGTTCCTGATAACCATTTGGCTTTTCCCGGCACGTCGTGTCCTCTGTGCTCTCATGTATGTTAGAGTTTTCACAGATTCCGAAATATCACAAAATACACGTCACGTTCATTAGAAACTGAGATTTTTCAGGGATCGGAAAGTCGGCAGGTCGTTGCCCGATGGACGAGGTCGGGCCGGCACTCCAGCAATAGTTCACTCTACAGATGGAGAGTCTCCAGAATGCCTTGGATCGATGCTGTCGCCGAACAGATGACCTCGTCCGACGCGCCATAATACATGGTGACGTGATCACCATCGACGATATGGCCGTTAGTAAAGACGACATTACCGAAGAACCCGGTCTTTTCATACGGGGCCAGGGGCTCAAAGATCGGGGTGCGGGAACGCGCGAGGACGCGGTACGGATCCTGAGCGTCGAGAAGCAGAGCGCCCAGGCAATAGCGGCTCTTTTTGTCCGCACCATGATAGATCGCCAGCCAGCCCGCATCAGTGAGGATGGGTGCCGCGCCCGCGCCGATGCGTTCGGAATCCCACATGCCGGGACGCGTGAGTGCGATACAGCGATGGTCGCCCCAATGGAGGAGATCCGGGGATTGGCTTAACCAAATGTAATTGCCACCGATTCCTTGGCTGCTCGGGCGGTGCAGGGCAAAATGCGCTCCGCCGACGCGTTTGGGGAAGAGCGAACAGTCCTTGTTGTGGGGCGGCATGATCAGGCCGTGACGATCAAAGGTCTGCCAATCTATGGTGGAAATCATGCCGACTCCTATGCCAAACTCACTGACGGCGGTGTAGGTCAGGTAGTAGCGGCCGTCGATCCACTCGACGCGACAGTCTTCAACACCGAAGGACTCATGGCTGCCGGCACCGAGAAGGGTCGGCTTGTCTTCGGCCACGAAATTGATTCCGTCCGTGCTCCAGGCAAGGCGCAAGTGAGAGAGTGTCGTGAGGTAGCTTTTGCCCTGATGACTAAAAATGCGTGGGTCAGTGTATTGCAGCTCTGGGTCATCCTTACGGATGCGCACGACGCGCATACCACCCACGGATGTCGGATCCAGCACAGGCGTACTGACCCAGCCTTCTTCCTGTATGGGACGCTCGGCTACGCGCAGAAGGAGACCGATCTTTCCCTGATAGCGGAATGCGCCGGGATTTAGCAGGCACTCAATAACCATGTCCGGACGGGTAGGGCGGACATCGGCAGGGCGCATGATCGGGTTTGCATCGACGCGGGTAAAGGCTTCAGACATATATAGGGAGCTCCTCGTATGAGTTTTTCTCGGGGTAGGTGAGAGCTGCTAAGAGTTTGGCGGGTCCGGCCAGATTGTCAACCCACTGACAACGAGAGAACGTCGTCACGGATAACCGGCAGACCCTCGTCGGCGTGAGTGCCGGACAAAGTCGAAAGCCTTGGAATCCAGTCGGTCATGCGACCCAGTGTTCCTA
>JAWXBN010000058.1 GCA_034440155.1 Verrucomicrobiota bacterium
GATAATGATCTGGGCGACTTGCTCTTCGACAAATCCGCGGCGCTCCTCGATAATGATGATATTTTCGACAGATTCGGAAAATTCCTCGATTAATGCGGGGTCAATGGGATAACAAAGACCGAGCTTGAGTTGAGGGATTTTTTCATTCACGCCCAGTTCATAGAGGGTGTGTTGAAGGTAATTATAGCTCATCCCCGCTGCGATGAATCCGAGGGGGGCTTTTGGTTGGCCTGCAGCCGGGCGGTTGATGAATTGATTGACCCCGAGCTCGCGAGCGGCTTTCCAGAGGCGTTCTACACGCGAAGGCATGTCCTGCTCTTTACGCCAAGTGCGGGGGGGCAGGAGGACCATATCCTCGATCCGGAGTCCATTTTTGGTGTCGAGGGTGGTTTTATTATTGGTATTAATCTCGGGAAATTGATTTTTCCGGACGAGTACGGAGGCGCCCCCGTCTGCGTGATTAGGTGTCAGGAGGTAGCCGATATAGAGCTCTGAACGGCGGGAGAGCTTAAAAGCAGTGTCGATCCAGTCTTTGACCTCTTGGAAAGTGCTAGGCTCTAAGACAGGCATCATCAGATGTTTGCAAATATAACGGGAATCGGCAGGGACTTGGGTGCTTTCACTCCAAGGGTCGTCGCCCAAGACAATAACAGCACCCCCGTCCGGGTGGGCACCCGCCAGATTACCAAGGGCTAAAGCGTCACTGGCGACATGGACCCCGACGGATTTCATGGCTGCAATCGCGCGTAAACCTGACATCTGTGAGCCATTCACCATCGCGACACTCAAGGCTTCATTATTCGCCATGGCCGCATGAATCCCGTATTTTTTAGGGAGTTCCTGGATAGACTCGATACAGTCGAAAAAACCGGCCACAGGGGATCCGGGATAACCTGTCCAGAGATGAGTGCCTCCTTCGACTTCCAAAAGCCCCTTGATGAGCAATTCATTGCCCAAAAAAACTTCGATACCTTCTTCTTTTAAAAATCTTGGATCTACCTTCATTGTCCTGAAATTCTGCCACAGTCATGTCGCAAGCGCAACTATGAAGAAATTCTGGATTTTTTAATCAGAAGAAAATTTATTTGACTCTTGATCATTTATCATGGAATGAAAGGCCATGAGCGGCCCCCGAAAAATACGTTCATTTGCCCCGGTCATCCGGAGGATTAATGCTTTGGACAAGCATAAGTCTTTCAGGGTCAGTGAAATAGGAAGTGTTTCAGGGCTTCCATTTCTGATGATTGATAACCTTCATCCACCCAGCCATGCGGAATATACTGTTCATCTAACAGCGGGAATCCATGGGGATGAACCCGCCGGTGTATTAGGATTAATAAGTTTTTTAGAAAAAATTCCACCGAAAATCCTTCGGCAAGTCGCCCTGACGGTTTTTCCTTGTGTCAATGTCTGGGGTTATGAGCGCAATTTGCGCGTGAATGAGAAGGGGGAGGATATTAACCGTTGTTTTCAGGTCGGAACAAATTGTGCGGAGGTGATTTTAATGAGGAAAGGGTGGGGAAAACGGAAATATGACTTTGTAGCGAGTTGTCATGAAGATTACGACTCACTGGGAGCCTATATATATGAGCTGAAATATGATCCTCCCTTCTGGGGCCCCCAGATTCTTGCAGCTTTTTCCAGGTGTGTTACCCTTGATACCCGTCCAGAGATTGAGGGACTGCCCGCGCTTCAGGGGCACATTTGCCATGACATAAAAAAGTTACCGCCGGATATTCATGCGGAAGCCATCTACCTGATCAAAGGTGAAAATGCCAACACGAGGCATACGTTAACCTTTGAAACCCCCTCTCTCCAGCCCCTTGAAAACCGGATCGCCGCGCAAATTGCGGGATTAAAGAAGTGTTTCAGCCTGCTCATGGACAATAAACTCCGATCATAATTGTTTTTTTATTGAGGATGGATAGTTTTTTTGACTATTGCATATGATTAATGAGATAACTCCTGCTGGCGGATTTTTAGATTATATCGGGGGATATTAAAAAAATTCCCTTACACAAAATCAGTTAATCAGGATTCTATCGGCTTTTCCACTTGCCGTGTGCATAAAATACGTTTATTAAATAAAACGATTCACTTTTGATGGATAAACAATTCCTGTTAAGGATTTTGAAATAAGTTTATCCAAAAAAACCGGTTAATCATGGTGAGATGGCTGAGTGGCCGAAAGCAGCGGTTTGCTAAACCGCCGTACCGTAAAAGGTACCGAGGGTTCGAATCCCTCTCTCACCGCCACTTCAAAAACCCCAATGAAAACGGAGTTTTTAACCGAAAATAGGGCTCAAAAACAGCCATTGTAGGGGTAAAGTGAGAGAGAGATTCTACAAAAATCCACTACGCCGGTTAACGCTGCGTAACGGATGCCAACGATTTAGGCAGTTTGGATTATGGCTGAAAAAAGTTTAAGAACGGCGATCATCCTCAAATATACGGCTAGGAAATAAAACCTCTCTTGACAAGGCATGATCCCCTACAGGCAGAAACGGTTCTCAAAGAAGGCAGCACACGCTGCTATTCAGGATTTCAACCTGCGGATTCGTGAGCACAGGGTAATACCCATATTGTCATTTCAAGAATGAACTACCTCATACATGATCAAGTGCGAGTGAATCCGGAATGGAATAAATTTTCTTTTGACGTGTGAGCTCGTCATTTTGAGTGGATGGAGAAGCTGACCTTTGTATGGGAAATGGATTAGGGCCGTTTTGCCCACCATAACATTTTCCGTGCGACAAAATGGTGTGACTCAGATACACTCAAAAGCTTTTACCTTATTATTTGAACTTTTTTTTGCTCTCATAAATTCTGTGGGCTCAGAAGTTCGAAAATACTTCGACTTTTTCATTGCCCGCATCAGCCATCGATCATAAAGGGAAACGAGGTGGGGGGGTGTACACCCCATTGTGATCCCGTAACGTCGCTCTTACTCTATTGAGCAGGAGAAGCAGATACTTTTCCACAATGGAATGGCCACTTAATCGGCCTATTCTTAAAGAGAAAGACATTTTATGAAAAAAAATCCACTGACGCAGGGAAAATTAATGGAAAACTCCACCGGGATCGGCACGGTGACACGCAAGATGGTACGCAAGCGGGCGACTGAACTGGCGATGATCAGCGGCAGCACCTCTCAAGGATTGTCAAAATCCGATCTTGCACAGGCTAGGCACGAGTTAACGGGAGGATCGGATATTGATCCGCAGACTGCGATCCTTGAATCGGTGCCTGAGTCCGAGCGAGCGGAGCCAATGCCGAGTTCAACAGGACACAAAGCACCGAAATCTTCCGACGAAGATGAAGACGGCGAGGGACGCAGCCAAAGCGCGAAACTCGTCGAACAAGGCGTGGAAGAAGCAGAGCACGATCAAATGCTCAGGGCCGCACAAATCAAATTGCCATAGGATGGATACAGAAGTGTGAACGGATTTTTCGACAAGGGAAGAGCAGCCGCAATTTGCGCAAGAGGGGCTATAACATTATTCACCTCAGGAATAAAGTTTCGCTGGCGCACGCTGTCAGGTATCACGTTTCAGCACGAGCGGTGAGGGTTGTCCCCATTGGCTGGTGAATACGAACTTGACCAATGGCTTTCGCTGCCGTGGCGTCTGGTCGCGCTCCTTTAGAGCATCTAGCAGCGTGGCCGGGTCGTCTTTGTATCCGATGGCCATGGCAGTCCGTGCCGCAAAATGCTCCGGTATCCGGTAAAGCTCCCGTACTTTATCGGGAAGGATGCCGATCATCTGATGGACTGAGAGACCTCGTGACGTTGCTTCCACCACCAGATTCCCGGCGGCCAGACCCAGATCATGTACGGCAGCCTGGTTGTCTTGCTTGTTCTTTGTAAATTTCAAACTCACGACGCTCAGAACAAGCACCGGCGCCGTCTTCGCCCACGTTTGGTTTGTTTCCACAAGACAGGAAAGGAGTCTGTCGAACTCCAAGGAGTTATCCCGTGTCGCCACTAGATAGTTCCATGGCTGCTCATTATAAGAGGATGCCGCCCAGCGTGCCGCCTCAAACAGCGAACGAAGGTCAGAATCCGACACAGGACGGTCTTCGAAACAGCAGGGGCTCCACCGTTCCGCGAGGAGTTTTAGGATGTGATGGTCAGTTGTTGCTTTTTTGATGTTCATAACGCCCTTCTGTAATTCTGTGACATTCAGGATTTAATGTTTTTGGTTTTGAATCGAGGTCGATCACGACCTCTATCCTTGGATAAAGGCGAGTAGATCCTCGTTGATCTCGTGTTTGTGAGTGGTGCATAAACCGTGCGGCGCGCCCTTGTAGATCTTCAGTGTCGCCTTCTTGACCAGCTTCGCCGACAGCAGGGCGGAGTTTGCAATCGGTACGATTTGGTCATCGTCACCGTGAAGGATGAGTGTCGGCACGTCGAACTTCTTGAGGTCCTCGGTGAAATCCGTCTCTGAGAATGCCTTAATGCAGTCGTAGGTGCCTTTAATGCTTGCCAGCATCGCTTGGAGCCAGAATGACTCTCGCACGCCTTCCGAAATCTTTGTGCCCGGCAGGTTAAATCCGTAGAATGCCATCGTGAGGTCCTTCCAGAATTGTGAGCGATCGGCAAGGACCCCAGTGCGAATATCATCGAACACCTCGATCGGCAAGCCTCCTGGATGATTGGTTGTTTTCAGCATCTGTGGTGGCACCGCAGCGATCAGTACGGCCTTGGCGACCCGCTTTGAGCCGTGACGAGCGATGTAACGCGCGACTTCGCCGCCGCCCATGGAGTGGCCGACGAGAACTGCTTCCTTTAGATCGAGTGTATCAACGAGTGTCGCTAGGTCGTCTGCGAAGGTATCGTAATCGTATCCCGTCCAGGGTTGGCCAGATCGGCCAAAACCACGGCGGTCATGGGCGATACAACGGTAACCATGAGAGGCCAGAAAATACATCTGATCCTCAAAGGCGTCTGCAGTTAGCGGCCAGCCATGACTGAATACGACCGGCGTTCCACTGCCCCAGTCTTTGTAGTAAATCTGCGTGCCGTCTTTGGTGGTGATTGTGCTCATAGTTTTGATTGGGTTGGTGTTTTGTGCTCTTCCGACGTCAAACACTGGGTGAAGACGTCGTCACATTGCCGAGCTAGGGTGAAATCTTTTTCGGTGAGTCCTCCTTCATCATGCGTGGTGAGCGTGAGCGTCACCTTATCAAAATCAATATCAATATAGGGATGATGATTGATTTTTTGAGCGCACTTGGCGATACGCACCACAAAAGTGATGCTCATCGGGAATCCCTCAAACTTGAATGTGCGACGAATGGTTTGGGCGCGCTTCGTCCAGTGCGGGACGATTTTCAAGTGAAGGCTGATTTGTTTGGTATTTAATGCTGACATAATAATCAATTATTTAGGTTTCCGACGAGAATCGCTCTTTTTGCCGCCGCCGATGAGTTTGTTCACCGTGGCCCAGGCCGCGATTTCGAAGTCTCTGTACTGACATCCTTTTTCCCATATCCCGCTTCGGTGTGTGCCACCTGACGTTTCTGTTTGTCAGTGTGACTGGATTTATCACCTTGGGGCATAGAGATTCATTACTCGGTTTCGATCCTTTATTTGTCGGCCTTATTTTTTATGGGAGGGACGTCGATGTCCAGCGCTGATGCTAGATCGATTTCATGCTCCTGCTCCTGTACGATAATCCCGCGCAAGATTTCGCTGAGTGCAAATTCCCCCATCGCCTCAGCTTGGCGGATACGCTCACGATAGCGTTCCACAGTTTCCCGTTCGTTCTCCAGATCCGCGCGCAGCATTTCGACCGAGTTGGTCGAAGTCTTGACCGGCTTGGGTGTCACGCAAGGCATACCACCCAGATAATCGATCTGTTTAGCGATTTTTATGGCATGTGCCAGTTCTTCCCCCGCATGCGCTTCTAACTCCCGCGCTATGTCAGTGTAGGCGGCACCCTTCAGCACCTGACTGTACACGGTGTAGGCAATGATCGCTTGATATTCCCCCGCCAGATCCTCGTTCAATAACTGGATCATCTCTTCGCGGGTGATATTTAATCCTGTGGTGATATTTTCTTTTTTCATAATATGGTTTAATTTTCTTGCAGATTTTGGGGTTATTTCGCTGAGTCTTCTACGGCAAAGCCGATTTTTATGGTTACCTGCCAGTGATGTACTTTTCCCTTGGCGATATTGCCGCGCGTTTCGATCACCTCAAACCAGCACAGGTTCTTGATGGTTTTGTGCGCCCTTTGAATGGCCTTTTCCACGGCATCTTCGACGGAAGTGGTGGAAGTGCCGGTGAGTTCGAGCAGTTTATAGACTGGATCTTTCATGGCTGGTATGTTCCTTAAATTACAATTACAGGGTGAATAGGATTTTTGGACAGCTTACAGGTTTCGATGGTTGAGCCTCTGGATCTAGCCCCTCATCTCATCCTGCTTGCCTTCGGTGATGTTCCAGTCGCCTTTGACTTCGACTGTAGTCGTAATGGTTTGTGATTTTTGATATATTCTGGGGTAACAATACGCGATCGAGCGCGTCTTCAGCTATGGGGTATAACCCGTACTTTCCAGAACCTTGGATGACACGAAATTAAATTTGCTGGCTCCTTGGAACGTCGTCACGGATAACCGGCAGACCCTCGTCGGCGTGAGTGCCGGACAAAGTCGAAAGCCTTGGAATCCAGTCGGTCATGCGACCCAGTGTTCCTA
>JAWXBN010000059.1 GCA_034440155.1 Verrucomicrobiota bacterium
ATCAAAATCTTCACCTATTGATAGCTAAAGGTGATCTCCCCTTATTGATAAAACTTCCGGAGGGTTTCTTCTTCCTCGGGGCGGTATTGATAACGCCAGACGGCTTCCCCGCCATCACCAGTTGAGCCGATCGCTCCGGCCGATTGATTTTGGAGGGCTTGGTTTTTATCGATCTTGTGTTCACCCGTGCTGACGCCGAGGGAATCACCGAGAGCCGCATTACGCATATCGTCATTGGTGAGATTTTCGGATTGATTAATGTCCACCTGTGATTTTTCTTCCCCCAGTGTCAATGGAGCATCGCCACGGCCGCGATTGACTCCCCCTTGACCGGGTTGATCACCATTCCCATCTTTCCCACGCCCATTGCCTTGCCCTTTACTGGCTTCGGCATCATATTGGAGTTCAGCTGATTGACCTTTATTTCCGAGGATTGATTTTGTTTTGGATTGCGCGCTTTTCAGGGCCTGTTGGAGTTGCTTCATTTTTTCCGGGGAAATTTGTTTTGCGGATGATGGATCCATTTTTGAAAGTTTATCCGCTAACTCCTTATTCAGAGGCATATTACCCATCTTGAGCCCGTCGAGGGATTGGTTCAGGGCCGAGGAGAGTTCCTCCATTTGGGTTTGGTTGAGGTGGTCTTTATTATCGGACAATGTGCCAAGGGCATCTTGTGCACTCTGCAGGTTGCGTTCGAGCGAACTCATCGACTGGTCCATGCGGTTACGTAAATTGTCCCCGGCCTCCAAGCTGTTGTGGGAATACCAGTCGCGGGGGTCTTGTTTTTTGAGTTGTTCAAGTTGCGACTCGAATTGCTGTAAAGCCTCGGGCTGAACGACTTGCGCTTCCTTGAGTTCATCCAGCCATTCATCCACCTGTGCCCAGGACGCTGGAGGAGTCGTGGGGGCTGGCACTGGGCTAAAAGCCTGGCCTACAGGAATCCACGCCGCTAAAAATGGGAGGGCCAGCGAGACGACCAACGTGGTAGAGATCAGCCGGACATTCCAGCGGAATGACTTTTTCACCTTGGACAATGGGGCGGGCCATTTCCCCACTCCCGCGAGGGCACTACTTAAGCGGTTGTAAAGGTGATTGGCTTCATCGAGGTGAATCAAGGCGCTTTGCTCATGGATATATTTTTGCCGGGTCCGCCAGTAACCCCAGACACCCATGACCAAAAGAGCCAGTCCTAATCCCCACCACAAATGAGGAAGGTCCATGGCATAACGGCGTTTGACCACTAGCAGTATCGATAGGGCACAACAGATAAAAAAATTCCCCACAAGGAATGTTTGGAGCCACCACGCAAAATTGTGTTCCGCCGCAAATTGTTTTGCTTTTCCCCGCCAGTATTTTTCGGATTCACTCATATCTGGGATGCGTCATCCTAAATGCAAAATACTTTTTCTGAAAGCAATTTTCTCATACCCAGAGCATGAAAAAGCAGGATGACCCCGCTCGGGGGAATGGAAAGAGGGGGGTCTTAACCCGATTTTTTAGGCGGCGGCCAGATTTTGGACATTATCCATGAAATCGTTAGTCCCATGATACATCCCAGCATGACTTCACCGACGCGGCGTAAACCCAGCTCAAGACCGGTTAATTTCGAATGGCGTTCGAGCTCGGAAGCAATGACCAAGGCAGCTGTAATCGGGGCTTGTCTCCACATGGTCGTGATTTTTACCACGTAGGTCGAAAGCAAAACCGTGATCATCAAAGCCAGTGGCATTTTCCAGGCATTTTCACCGCCTATCATTAAAAAGATGAGTCCGATCGAACACCCCACCGAGGCATTAATAATCCTCGCCCAGAATGATTTGATCGCCGTTTCCACGGTCGGGTCACTGGCCGCTATCATCGAGCTGATCGCCCAAATGGGATTCAGGCCGGCATAAGTTTTCAGGATGATCGAAAGAATAACCGTGGCAATCCCCACATTGACCGCAAAATGCACGCCTAACCAATCATTCTTTTGCCATAATGACGTATACCATCGATTGATTTTTTCTCGGGATGAATTCATAGATTCGGGGCGTTTTAGTTTCCCCCGCACTATCAGCAAGAGTTTCCTCGATGGCAATTCGAAAATAGACCTTCTTAGGACCTTGTACGGAATCCCGAATTTGCCCGTGCGGGGATGGTCGAAAATTATTCCTATCGTCACGGGGATGGAAATGACTTAAAGGTATTCCTATGAGAATTACTCTTTTGGGGGCGGCTGGCGGCGATGTGACCGGTTCAGCTTACTTAATCGAAACCAGCCAAGCGCGTGTGTTACTGGACTTCGGCATTTTCCAAGGACGCGGGGCTTACGAGAAAAATATCCTTCCGCAGCAACTTGCTCCTGGTCAACTCGATGCGGTGATCCTCACCCATGCGCACCTTGATCATACGGGGAGGTTGCCCCTATTAGCAAAGGCGGGATATTCGGGAAAAATCTTTTGCACCCCGGCCACGATCGAAATGGCTGCACTTGTCCTCAAAGACTCCGCTAAGGTGCAAGCCCAGGATATCCAGAGGCTCAACCGTAAACGTGAACGTGCCGGCGAGGACCGGCTCGATCCGCTGTATTCAGCTCAAGACGTTCAAAACACACTGACTCTCTTCCGTCCGCTGGAGTATAAGAGCCCGCAGCAAATCGCCCCGGGTATCGTCGTGCGCATGCGTGAGGCGGGACACATGCTCGGGAGTGCGAGTATCGAGGTCCGGGCTGACGGGAAAACAGTCGTTTTTTCCGGTGATCTCGGGCCTCGCGGTGCGGCCATCCTCCAGGATCCCGATCCCTTTGAATGTGCCGACTTGGTCTTTCTTGAAAGTACTTATGGTGACAGGAACCATAAACCTTTACGCGAAACCCTGGCCGAATTCGAGGCTATATTGAATGAGGTCATCGAACGCAAAGGCAAAATCATGGTTCCTTCCTTCGCCATCGGACGTACCCAACAAATCCTTTACTATCTGGGGGAATTTTTCCTTAACGGAAAGATCAAACCTTTCCCGGTCTATATCGATAGCCCCATGGCGATTCAAGCCACGTCCATTTACCAAAAACATCCCGAGCTCTTCGACGAGGAATCAAAACAATTTGCGGGTGAAGGCGCGATGGATGAGCTCCTCCGCCACGTCCATATGAGCGAAACTCCGGATGATTCCCGAGGGATTAACTTTATTGATGGTCCTTGCCTGATCATGGCCGGGGCCGGCATGTGTAATGCGGGGCGCATTTTGCACCACCTGAAAAACAACCTTTGGAAACGGGAAAACGCCGTCGTGATCGTCGGTTACCAAGCGGAAGGTTCACTCGGCCGCCAGCTCGTCGATGGCCATAAATATGTGAATATCTTTGGTGAACGGATCTCGGTACAGGCTTCGGTTCACACCCTCGGCGGATTCAGTGCCCATGCCGGACAGGGTGAATTACTCGACTGGTTCGCCCATACTCTGCCGTGTAAACCCCGCGTCGCCCTCACCCACGGTGAAGACAAGGCTCGGAAGGCATTGGACGCGCAAATTGCGGAGAAATTCTCCCTCTCGGCCATCCTCCCTAATGAGGGACAAACTCTGGAAGTCTGAGGTTTTTCCATCATTCTGATGACTCGATTGTCCAAGCATATTATTTGATAATGGCCCATCCGGGAGTGTCTTTCGGTGAGTTTACGATAGAAATCCCCAAAGTCGGCTCTGATCTCGTACGCGCGTGGCCACAGGGATTTTTTTAACGGGCATTCTTTTTCTTCCTCGCCACGGGGAAAGGAACGTTCTAGCTTTGCGCCATTCATTATGTGTGGAATCGCCGGTGCATTTACCTTTGCCTCAGACTTTGATGACAGGTCGCTCAAAGCGATGTCGGATGCGATTATTTATCGCGGTCCGGACTCGTGCGGCGAATGGTTCGACCGTCCCAATGGCATTTGGCTGGCCCACCGGCGGCTTTCGATTATCGATCTATCCCCAGCCGGTCATCAGCCGATGATTTCGCAGGATGGCCGCTTCGTCCTTACATTTAACGGTGAGATTTATAATTATCTGGAACTGCGCAAATTGCTCACTGAACGTGGTGTGGTGTTTAAAGGTCATAGTGACACCGAGGTGATCTTGGAAGGTTTCGCCCGGCTGGGACTGCGCGAGACACTCGACAAAATCAGCGGCATGTTCGCCATCGGACTTTGGGACCGTGGAGACAAATCGCTGCGGCTCCTGCGCGACCGCGCGGGGATGAAACCCCTTTATTATTGGAAAGACGGCGACGACATTTATTTTGCCTCCGAGCTGAAATCACTTGTGGCCCTGCCATTTTTCCCGCGCAAAATGCGCGTCGAGTCGCTGGACACTTTTTTCCGTTACGGCTACGTCGCCGCACCCTGGACGATTTATCAGGATGTTTATGAGCTGCGCCCCGGCCAATGGATGGAGTTTTCCGCGCGAGGCCAGAGCCAGGAA
Source organism: Verrucomicrobiota bacterium (assembly GCA_034440155.1). Taxonomy (NCBI): domain Bacteria; kingdom Pseudomonadati; phylum Verrucomicrobiota; species Verrucomicrobiota bacterium. Next base: position 4,441 of record JAWXBN010000059.1, read on the forward strand.
ATTTATTGGTCCGCCGAAGAGCAATTTGCCCGAGCCCGGCAACCCGGGGCGGTTATCTCGGATGAAGCCACAGCATTACAGGAGCTCGAATATTACTTGGGCCGCGCTGTGGATGAGCACATGATCTCAGATGTCCCGGCAGGGGCCTTTTTATCCGGCGGGATCGACTCATCGTTGATCGTCGCCCTAGCGCAAAAAAAAGCCACCAAGGCCGTAAAAACTTTCTCGATCGGGTTCGAAGAAGCCCTTTATGACGAGAGCAAGCACGCCGAGAAAGTGGCGCAGCATCTCGGGACGGATCATGTCACGGAAGTTTGCACCGCTGGCCAGGCTCTGGATATTATTCCCCGGTTGGCAGACATGTATGACCAGCCATTCTGGGATTCATCATCCATCCCGACTTTCCTCGTGTCGCAAATTGCGCGTAAACACGTCACTGTCTCCCTGAGCGGGGATGCGGGGGATGAACTTTTTGGGGGGTATAACCGTTATTTCTGGTCGATGCAAATTGCGCGGATGCAGGATATATCCGGGCCACTCATGCCACTAGCAGGCAAATTACTCAAAACCATCCCCGAAGCCGGAATCAATGCCCTCCAGAAAATGCTCCTGCCTATCCTGCGCGGCCAATTTTCGCGGCCTGAGCTCGGCCGCCGCCTGCATAAGATCGCCGAGATCATGGCGGAGCCCCCGCTTGCCCAATTCCAGTCCCACCTGAGCGTTTGTCCCCGGGCTGCCCACCCGCTTAAAGAGAATATTTTTGCCGAACTCAGCCTCTCCTCCACCACCCAGGACCAAGGGATGTCACGGCTCATGATGCTGCATGATTTTTGTTATTACCTGCCTTACGATATTTTGACCAAGGTCGACCGCGCTTCCATGGCTGTCTCGCTGGAGTCCCGGATTCCTTTCCTCGATCATCGATTGGTGGAATGGAGTTTCCGCCTCGATGAACGCTTACTCATGCGTCCGGGCCGGGGCAAATTGCTCCTGCGCAAATTGCTCTATCAATATGTGCCGGAATCCTTGATTGAACGCCCAAAAATGGGGTTTGGTGTCCCCATCCATGAATGGTTCCGCGGTCCCTTGAAGGAAAATTTTGTCGACGTGTTCGAATCGACGAAGTCAGGGTGTGGCAACATCATTAATCATGATTTGATCCGTAAGATCTTTGACGAGCACCAGTCCGGCCAAAAACAGTGGGGCCACCAGTTATGGGCATATTACGTCTTTTTCCAATGGGTAGAGAGGTGGAAGCCAATTTTTTAGAGAAATTTCTGGCAGTATTTCCGTTTTTCTGCGTAGATTCTCGACTCTATGGGGGCAACAATCCGAGTAGCAGAAAGACGCGATGCCGAACCGATCAGAGACATCTTTTATGAGGTCTATGGTGGGAATTCGCCGTTTGGTAGTTTTTTCTCTTATAACTGCCTGATTCTCGTCGCTGAGGATGAAGGTCGAGTAGTCGCCGCAATATCGGTGGTATTGAGTGAGCTCAGCCCGCTGCGACCTGCATACGAAGGTGCTTGGCTTGCTGTCACGCATGACCGCACGGACCAGGATATCACCGAGCTCCACCACCAGTTCAAGGAATTAGCCTTGATGTTCGAGCTTCCCGAGCCCGATGAGACATCCCGCCGGGTCGATAAAGTCTTCTCCGACCTCCGCATGGAGATGGCCATTATCAAGCTCCTCAAAGACTTGGCCATTTTCCACGGCCTCTCCGATGTCGAGATCAAGCATCTCTCGAAACTCTTCAAACAAAAACTTTTCCGCAAAGACGAGTCCGTTTTCGAAGCCGGGAGCACAGGGGACGAGCTCTACGTCATCATGCGCGGTAAAATCGGTGTTTATATCACCAAAGACGAGGCCCGCACAAAAATCGCCACACTCCAGGCCGGGGATACTTTCGGGGAAATTGCTTTCTTGAACCAGCTCCCTCGCACGGCCACCACCACCGCTGAGGATAATAGTATCCTTTTAATCATCCAGCGCTTACATTTTGACCGCATTATCGGGACTGAACCCCACCTCGGCATGATCGTCTTTCGTAACCTCGCCCTCGATCTCTCCCGCAAGCTCATGAATGTGAATGAATCATTGAAACAGTAGTCCGGGGAATTCTACTCCTATCGGGGGAGTTATTACTACAACTGGCTTTCTATTGGGGTAAAGAGAATGGGGTTTGTATTTACGATGGGTTTGTGCTTATAGTATCTGATGCGCATGACCATTTTTATCCTTTTTCTGTTTGTTACTGCATTGGTGACGGAGGATTTACCGCAGCCTGCTGCTCCCGCACCCGCTGCGCCTGCCACTGATACACCCGCCCCACTGACGGATTCATCAAAAGCACCAGGAGCCCCCTCAAAGGAGTTTGAATACAGCCGAGATGAGCGGATGATTAATGAAGACGGGACGGAAAAAGTCATCTGGCGCGAAACCGACGAGCAACGGGCCGACCCCTACGATCCTTATAAACGTTTTAATGGTGACTCTGCCAAAAGCCAAAAAACCCGCGAAAAACAAGTACATCAAGCTTTTCCTGAAGCACGTAAGGAAGAAGCCGAGAAAAAGGCCGCGCGTGCCGCAAGACCTGAAGAAGTAAAACAACGCGAACGTGAACTTTTGAATAAACAACCGGTCCTCCAAGATAAAATCAATCCGACAATCAAAGAGCGCGGATCGATCCCTAAACGTTTTTAAGTATCCCGTTTTGATCTATTGAGACTCGTTTTCAATTTGACTTTCACTCATCCCCCACTGAAGATTGTATCCTGATGAAAGGCGACCGGTTCGACATATTCTATGCAAAGATCGAATTCACCGATCTTTTCCGCCAACGAGTTTATGAGGAGGGGAAGAGTCTTGCTGATTCGATTTTTTGTCTGAAATCGGAATTCCTCAATTATAATATTCTGCTGGTAGATCAAAATTCCCGTTATCCACTCACGGTTTTTCTCAGGCCCGATCTGGAGGCCCGTATGAAAAGGAAAGTCAAGGACTGCTGTGATAAGGCTTGTAACATTTGTATCCTAGGTTGTGCCGACACTCCTTCGGTCGGATTCCTCATCAAGGAACGAGTCAAATCCTATTTCAAAAAAGACAGCCATTTACGGGGGCTCTATCAGGATGAAATCCCCGATACCCTTCATCATCTCAATCTGGAAAGTTTTATCCTCGAAGAAAAGGAGCTAAACATGCTCCTAGCTGGTAGCGGTTTTGAGCAATTTGCACAAGCCAGTGAAAGTCGATTCATCGTTGCCTGAGCCACACCGGCCGTAATTATTTAAGAAGGTCAAAATTCCTTCAACAAAAAGAAAACGACAGTCGGGTTATCGAGACGGTTTAATACACGACCAGAATCCCCCAGGTCACAAGATTCAAGCTTTTGGGCGAGCGGGGGCAATCCCAGATTGTATCGAGATATCGCTCCTTTACTTAAATTGATTACGGAGCTGGGGGGAGATTCCTTTGTAATTATCATCGAGGACTTTAATATTCCAGAAGATCATGCCATTGGGGTTGGGGCCGTTGCTGATTTTGCGGGTCCATTCGACTTGGCGGATGATCTCGGAGGGAGCCCAATTGTGGGGTTTATTCAGGCGGTCCGCAGCGATTCCCGGATAGATGGGGATGCCCCGAGGATTCACCTCCGGGTCGCGCCACCATTTCAGGAGGGCGGAAAAACTCTGGGGGGAATTATCCGCCCAGTAAAGTTGGGGAGCCAGATAATCGACCCAGCCTTCACGGATCCATTTCACCGGGTCGGAGTAAATATCATTATACTGGTCGAGTTCGACTTTAACCGTGTTTGGGAATCCTTTTGTGTATATCCCGAAAGGGCTGACGCCAAATTTTACACCCGGCTTTGTGGCTTTGATCGCTTGGTAAGTTTTTGAGATGAGTTTATTCACATTATCCCGACGCCAATCGGCAAATGTCAGGGAGCCACCACCATTTTTATAATCGTTATAAGTGCCTTTATCCGGATAAGATATGTTCTTTTTACCGACACTGGGATAAGGATAAAAATAATCATCATAATGAATACCATCGAGGTCGTAACGGCTCACAAGGTCCGTGACGACTTTGATAATATGGTTACGAACAGCCTCACTGCCCGGATCCATCCAGATGACATTCTTGTCGCGGTAGGCATAACGGCTGAATTTTTTCGACATATGGTTTGCTGTGCGCTCACCACTTGCATTGGTCGCGGCGCGGTAGGGATTTAGCCATGCATGAACCTCAATATTCCTTTTCTTGGCTTCAGTAATGAGGAATTCCAGCGGGTCATAACCGGGGTGACGGCCTTGGGTTCCTGTCAGGAAACGGCTCCAGGGTTCGATATTGGATTCGTAGAGGGCATCCCCTTCAGGCCTCACTTGGAAGAATACGGCATTAATCCCCAGTTTCTGGGCGGTCTCGAGATATTGGATTAATAGCATTTGTTGTCCGGCTACAGATCTGCTTCCTTCCTTCGGGAAATTAATATTCCAGGCACTGCTGATCCACACGCCACGGAATTCTTTTGATTGAGAGGGAAGGGACAAAACCGCCCCGAGCAAAAGGATAATGATGAGAATTTTTTTCATATTCAGTAGCGGCGAAGTTTCACCGATTCTTCGTATCCGTCAAGCAACAGTTAATGCCTAATGCCTGGCCCCGCAAAATTTCATTGGCCACAGAAGAAAAAGAGACAAGCCGGAACTCGTCAAAAATCCTTATTTGTGACCTCAATGTCCCCGCGATCATTGGTGCTGGGGGCTCTAAACTCACAGGATTATACCGTACCCTTTGTATGGGAAGGGAATAACCATGGGAGCCGAAGCTCCCACTAAGGGATTATTTCAAAAGGGAAATGAGAGTGCTGCCGATTTCAGCAGGTGTCGGGGCCACTTTGATGCCCGCGGCCTCAAGGGCGGCGATTTTATCTTTTGCCGCACCTTTTCCACCGGAAACGATCGCTCCCGCGTGTCCCATACGGCGTCCGGGAGGAGCCGTCACGCCGGCAATGAATCCTGCCACCGGTTTTTTCACGTGGGCTTTGATATATTCAGCGGCTTCTTCTTCCCCCGTGCCCCCGATTTCACCGATCAAAATGATGGCTTCGGTGCCGGGATCATGATTAAAGAGTTCGACAGATTCCTTATGCGAAAGGCCTTTGATCGGGTCTCCCCCGATACCGATACACGTTGATTGACCGTAACCTTGGGCGGTTAATTGCCAAACTGCCTCATAAGTCAGGGTTCCACTACGGGAAATGATTCCGACATTACCGGGTTTGTGAATATAACCGGGCATGATCCCGATTTTACATTGGCCGGGAGTGATGATTCCCGGGCAATTTGGCCCGATTAAAATGCTCTTTTTGCCTTTTAAGATATTTTTGGCCCGCATCATGTCTTGGACAGGAATTCCTTCCGTGATACACACGATGAGTTCGATTCCTGCATCAGCGGCCTCGAGGATCGCGTCAGCGGCAAAGGGAGCCGGGACAAAAATCATGGTGGCATTTGCCCCGGTTTCTTTCCGCGCCTCATAAACGGTGTCAAAAACAGGCACCTTTCCTTCGAAAGTCTCTCCACCACGGCCGGGAGTGACCCCTGCTACGAGATTTGTGCCGTATTCCATGCATGATTTCGCGTGGAATCCACCTGCTTTACCGGTGATTCCCTGGACCAATAACCTGGTATTTTTATCGACGAGTACGCTCATATTATTTCACTCCTGCTGCTTCGACCGCTTTCTTGGCCGCGTCACCGAGATCGTCGGCGGCAATAATCGGTAAATTAGATTCTTTAAGAAGTTTTTTGCCCAGTTCGACATTTGTTCCTTCGAGACGGACAATCAGTGGCACCGGCAAGCTGACTGCTTTGACAGCATTAATGATGCCTTGAGCGATGATATCACATTTCATGATTCCACCGAAAATATTGACCAGAATGGCTTTGACTTTCGGATCGGCGATCAGGATTTTGAAGGCTTCGGTCACCTGTTGTTCATTGGCGCCACCCCCCACATCCAGGAAATTTGCCGGTGTACCGCCATAATATTTAATGATATCCATCGTCGCCATAGCCAGTCCGGCGCCATTGACCAGACATGCGATATTCCCGTCGAGACCGATGTAGTTTAGGCCATATTTTGAGGCCTCGACATCACGGGGATCCTCTTCATCAATATCCCGGTATGCCATGATGTCTTCATGGCGAAACAGGGCGTTATCATCAAAACCAAATTTCGCATCGAGGGCCAACACGTCGTCTTCGAGGGTTTGCACGAGGGGATTGACCTCCACCATCATACAATCGCATTTGATAAAAAGTTTGTAGAGCGCTTCAAAAAGGCGGCAGGCTAAGCGGGAAGATTCACCGGAAAATCCGAGCTGTTTTGCGAGTTTGCGGCATTGGTGGGGGAGGAGTCCTGCGAGGGGATCGATTGTTTGGCGGATGATCAGTTCCGGGGTCGTCTCTGCGACGTGCTCGATATCCATGCCCCCTTGGGTACTGGCTACGATCATCGGACTGGCGGTGGCTGTATCGATCAAAATCGCAAAATAAATCTCACGCTGGATTTTACAGGCTTGCGCGATGAGCACCTTGCGGACTAAACGGCCTTCTTCACCGGTTTGGATGGTTACCAGTGTCTGGCCGAGCATTTTGGCGGCGAGTTCACCAGCTTCCTTCGGGGTCTTGCTGAGATGGACCCCTCCTTTGAACCCGTTTTTAAATGTTCCTTTTCCGCGGCCTCCGGCATGAATTTGCGCCTTCACGACCGTGGTGGGCGAATTCAATTCCTTGGCGATTTTTTCCGCATCATGCGCGGTGAGGGCCACCTGGCCTTTTGGCGTCTTGACTCCAAATTTTTCGAAAAGCTCTTTTGCTTGGTATTCATGAATATTCATATCGTGGAAATCCTAAATAAAGAAGATTAGAATTCCAAAAATGGCTAGTGCGCTAAAAAAAGCAAATGCAAATAAAATAAAATTTTCAACATAGAAGACAAAGGATGATTATACACACGCAAGCAATGGAAGACACGAAACACCTATCGGACCTATGGCCTGGTCAAAACCGGAAAAAAATTGTGCGGTTCAAAATATGACTTGAAGAAAATCACCCGGTAAATGATCCATATCAGGGGCTGTCCAAGAGGCACCTACAGACCGGAGTACAGCAGGTAGATAGGTTGTGGTAATACCAACCCCGAGGATGAGCCCGCCGCTTTGGCTGCTTAAATGCGACTGATCGCATCCTCAAAGACAATACAATCCATATTGGTTAATCCCATTCGCGTCGCGGCTTTCGTAAAGATTTCAGGATCAGGTTTTTTCTTTTTGGTTTGTGAACCAGTCACAATCACATCGAAAGTCGCGGGGGGTGATGCCGATCTGGATCAAATTACCTTGCATTTTGATGTCATCGGCACTGGTGGCCACAGCGAGTTTGAGCCCGTGAGCACAGCATCTCGCGATAAAATCAATGACACCAAGGCTGTGAGAGCAATTTGCCCTGAATCAACTCCAGGTAAATCGCATAAGTTTTAGCTTTGTCGCGAACGATATTGATAGGCACCCCGTATTTTTCCGCCACCCCACCGATAAATCGGTTTTCGCCCGTTCCCACAAAAGGAATAAAGTCACGGTGTTCAGCGCTGACTCCGTAGTTGCGTGCGAACATCTGAGTAGCCGCCTCTTAGATAAACCATTCTGAATCGCAGAGGACACCGTCCATGTCAAAAATAATTCCTTTAATCATCATCGAAAAACAGCTCAGTTTGCATATAGCATGAAAAAACCACCATCCATGGAAAGTAGTTGGAGGAATTTATGCCCCTTTTTCATGAGTTGGGCACCGGTCAGTGGATTGTCCCTGATGCCATTATTCCACTCTACCATGGGATAAAGTTTAGTTGTTTGATCGAGCGGATCGTAGGCTTGTCGGTAGGGATCCACCAAATAAACGGTAATATCACGGTATTTAGGTTCGACTTTTATCTGAGGATCACGGGTAAAGACGGATAGGAATGTCCCGGTCGACCATACTAGGCATTTAAATTCATAACCCTGATTAAACAGTTCGATCCCTGTCATGGGTTGATCTTGTTTGCCTTTATTCCAGTCTGCCAATGAATAAAGTTTAGTTGTTTCGTCCAAGGGATCATTAGCCTGACGACGAGGATCAATTAAGAAAACCGCGATCTCCAGAGCATTAGCACTCAGGCTTAACGGTAAAATTAATGATCCTAAAAATAAAACGCTTAACATGTAACAAACTTTTCTTGCGGGAAATAGATTTATCATACTACCTTTGGTGGGTTATCTCTAGCTTAAGCCCAAATCCTAAGGAAGGCGAATGGAATAATAACCCAGAAACCGTCCCGTTATTGTTAAAGAAGGCTAATTTTCCCTTAAACTGTCCGAGATATTAGGAGGTTTGCCGAACTTTTTGGCATTTTGTTTGTTGAATAATCATGAAACGGAAGCAATTTGTCTGCGTGAGTAGGCTTTTAAAATCTTTGGCTCTGATGACCGCTTTGACCATGGTCGGATTTCTGATGAATCAAAGCCTTCTGGCACAAGATAAAAAGGAGAATACAAAAACTATGGACAAGCAAAATCAAAAAATCATTTTAGGCGGGGGTTGTTTCTGGTGTGTCGAGGCTGTTTACCAGCGCATCCCCGGAGTCGTCAAGGTCCGTAGTGGATATGCCGGGGGCACGGTGCCAAATCCATCATACGAACAGATTTGCACAGGCAAAACCGGCCATGCCGAGGTCATCGAGATCGAATACGATCCGGCTAAGGTCACCTTGGATTCCATTTTGGATATTTTCTGGGAAGCGCATAATCCTACCACCCTCAACCGTCAGGGCGCGGATACTGGCACACAATACCGTTCCACCATCATGTACACTGTCGATGAACAAAAACAAATAGCAGAGAAATCAAAGGCCGTCGCACAAAAAGGGTTATCCGATAATATTGTGACGGAAATCGTTCCTCTTCAGACGTTTTATGTGGCAGAGGATTATCATCAGGATTATTATAACCAGAATAAATCCGCCGGATACTGCCGCATGGTTATCAAACCCAAGCTCGACAAACTTAAACTCAAAGATTAAGCGGCTGATTTTTCCGGAGCGATCGGGCCATTGCCACGCAGGGTCATGACTTTATTCATCATTTTGATCACGATAAAAACGGTCAGGGCGATAATCAGGAATTCGATCACGGTATTAATGAACATCCCGTAACGGATAGCCACGGCAGGGATAGCGACTCCGGCGGCGTCGGTTGTAGCTTCTTTTAGGACATATTGGAGATTTTTGAAATCTACTCCGCCGATCAAGTAACCCAAAGGGGGCATGATCAGATCAGAGACAATCGAATTAACGATTTTATTAAACGCCGCCCCGATAATCACACCCACAGCCATATCAATGGCGTTACCTTTGACTGCAAACTCTTTAAACTCCTGAATAAATCCCATGATAAAAATCTCCTGTTAAGCGGAGGATGTTAATACAAGGACGAATTATCTCAATTCTGATTTTCAGTCTTTCTTGGGTATTTTCCACAAGGGTTTTGCCGTATTCTCCGCTAACGAGATAATGGTCCAGATCGATGTGTCGCCTTGGACCACGCGCAAGATCATGTCCGCATCACCTAGCCCATTGAGGGTGATTCTTTTCTTGTCCGGGACTGTCTCGATGGTCTTTTGATCGGTTAAATAATAAGAAATAGTTCCATCATAATATACTTCATAACCCTTAAAAAATCTGCGCAGGCCACCGTAGCTGATAGTTCCTTTCCAGTTCATGGGATATACGGGAGGGATGATTTTTTGCAGACGTTTTTCCGACTCTTCTGCGCCCCCTTTTTTCTCGAAAACAATCTTGTCCCCGGCCTTCACATACCAGCTTTGCCGGAAGAAAAACCCTGCATCTTTTGTCTCGGGGGCATAGAGGATTTTTGCTGCTGCTTGTTTACGTTTATCGCGGGAGCTCCCCACATTGCTCAAGGAATTAAATCCCTGTTCCCGCCAGAAAGCATCCTTGATCGTGACCACAGCGAAATTCAGCCGGTGAGATGCCTTGTCGGCTCCCTGCTTTTTCCCGCACCCCGTGAGGACTATAAAAAAGCTCAGTAATAAACAGGTGATACAAAGGGCAATTTGCTTCATGGGTGTATTTATTTTAACCCCTTTTTTCTAAAACGGATGACATTAGAAATCAAGCACACGTCGCTGAGGCTCATGGCTAAGGCCGCAATCATCGGAGAGAGGAGAATGCCGAAGAAGGGGTAGAGAACACCTGCGGCGATGGGGATACCGGCCACATTATAGAAAAAGGCGAAAAAAAGATTCTCCTTGATATTGCGCATGGTTCTTTCGCTGAGTTTACGGGCTTTATGAATCCCCGCTAGGTCCCCTTTGAGCAGGGTGACATGGGCGCTCTGGATCGCCGCATCGGTGCCGCTGCCCATGGCTATACCGACATTAGCCTGTGCGAGTGCAGGGGCATCATTGATTCCGTCCCCGGCCATGGCCACGATGAGTCCTTGGGCTTGGAGTTCACGGATCTTTGCGGCTTTCCCGTCGGGCATGACCCCGGCGAAATATTCTTTTATCCCGGCTTGTCCGGCGGCGGTCCGTGCGACGGATGCGCGGTCACCGGTCATCATAATGACACGGACTCCTGAGTCATGCAGGGCGCTCACCGCGTCACGGGCGTTTGGTTTCAAGGGGTCTTCGAGTTCGACGACACCGGCTAATTTCCCCCCTTCCGAGACATAAATCAATGTCGAGGAGGATTCCTGATTGATCTTTTGGGCTTCAGCCCCGACCGCAATCTGGAGTTCCTCCATGAATGCTAAGGTGCCTGCCGCCGCCGTTTTTTTACCGACTGTCCCCTTGATCCCGCGTCCGGTTGTTGCGGAGACGTCCACCGCTTTTTCTAGGGTCAGGTTTTTGAGGCGGGCCTCATCGATTATTGCACGGGCTAGGGGATGTTCACTCTGAGCCTCCAGGCTCGCGGCGATTTCCAGAATAGTCGCACTGGAAAATCCGTTGAATCCGGTCACGGATTTAACCGCGGGTTTCCCAGCAGTCAATGTCCCGGTTTTATCCACGACGACCACATCGACCTTGCTGAGTGCCTGGATCGCCTCGGCATTCCGGAAGAGTACCCCGTTTTTCGCCCCGAGCCCGGTGCCTACTACAATCGACAGGGGTGTGGCCAGTCCCAACGCGCAAGGGCAGGCGATGAGCAGGACGGCGACGGCATTGATTAAACCGAAAGTAAAGGAGGGTGCAGGCCCGACCCACCACCAGATAAGGAATGTGGCCAGCGCAATCACCAGTACGATGGGGACAAAAATAGCGGCGATTTTATCGACAAGCTGCTGGACCGGCACCCGGCTGGTCTGCGCTTTGGAAACCATCGTGACGATTTGCGCGAGCATGGTGTGCGCACCGGTTCTTTCGATGGAGACAAGGAGACTGCCATTACCATTGACTGTCGCGCCCGTCACCGGATCACCCGGCTTTTTATCCACGGGCATGGATTCACCGGTGAGCATGGACTCATCCAGGGTGGAAGCTCCTTCGATCACGCGCCCGTCGGCGGGGATTTTTCCCCCGGGGCGGATACGCACGTGATCCCCGGCTTTTAATGATGATGCGGAGACTTCCCTTTCACTGCCGTCACCTGATACGAGGGTCGCCACCGGGGGGGCAAGGTCGAGGAGTTCCTTGATGGCATTACCGGTTTTTTTGCGGGTTCTTTCCTCAAGGACTTGCCCGAGAAGGATCAGGACAATGATCTCAGCGGCGGCTTCAAAATACAGATGGGGAAATCCATTTTCTTGGATGATCGATGCGGGAAATATCCCCGGGAATAAAAGCCCGGCCACACTGTACCCGAAGGCTGCGAGCGAACCCAGGCTAATCAGGGAGAACATATTTAAGCGCATGGTCAGGAATGATTGGACTCCTTTACTCAAAAGTGGCCAGCCTCCCCAGAAAACGACGATCGTGGCGATGAGCCCGCTCATCCAAGGCATCGCGGTGTCGGGGATCCATCCGATCAGGCTGTGTCCACCGGGGATCATGTGCAGCATTTCATAGAGAAAAAGAGGGAGCGTCAGGATAGCGGCTATCACCACGCGCTGGAGCAATTTGTCCCCGCCATCGTCACTACAACAGCCTCCGGGCTCTCCCCCATCTCCGTGGTCAGCGGTGGGGAAACCCTCGACTCGTTCCAAGGCCATACCACATTTGGGACAGTCCCCGGGTGAATCGGAGATGACCTCCGGGTGCATCGGGCAAGTGTACTGTCCGGACTGCGGACCTTGTGCAATTTGCGTGGACGCTACGGGTTTTTGATCATGGGAGCAGCCGTCGTGTCCGGGCTCGCCAGATTTGTCATGAGGTAGTCTATCCATAGGGATTATTTTTACACACCGCCCGGGGGATTTGCACTCACAGATTCTGGAGGGGGGGGGGAAACTATTTCCCCAGTTTGCGGCTGGCTTTGTCCAGGATGCGGCGTTCATCGGCAGAGAGGCTTTGCATGCCGTGTTTGGAGATTTTATCGAGGATGGGGTCGACCTCGTGACTGATGAAATGATCCTTGGATGTGCTTGTCTCGGCCTCCACCGATCCTTCGCCCTGCCGATTATATATTTCCCGTGTGGCAGCGGCTTTTGTCACAAGCGTCCCGAGATTACGGTTAATAAATGAAGAGACTGTTTCCGCATTTAACCACTTGATATAGAGGAGGCCGGCAAGCATGCCGCTCAAGGGTAGAAGCTGGAGCAGGGATTGGCTAACGACAAGGAACCATAAGGAAATGGCTGCGGCAATCATGGCCCAGTATTTGGCCCGGATCCCAAAGAGGAATTCAACATTCGGGTAGAGAGCGACAAATGCCATAAAAATAGCAGACGTAGCACAAGTGGACCCTAGGGCAATTAAACCTGATTGTTGAAAGAGAAGTGTCCCGGCTAGGAAAAAAACCGCACCGGCAAAAATGCCGCTGGCATAAATCCCGTACAGGTGGGTACGTCCCACGTGCTGCTCAAGGGAGGGGGCAAAGAGCCAAATCATCAGCAGGCTCAAGATTAAATTAATGGGGTTCTGGTATATAAAGGAAAAGCTCAGGGGTTGCCATAATCTTAACTGCATGAGTCCGTTGATGGAGAGCCCAAGGAAATCAGTAACAGTCTGATAACGCAAAAGGAGAAAGATAGAGATGAGTAAAAATGAGGCTAGATTAATAATAATGAGGTGGAATGCCCCGGAGTGTCGTACGGAATCCCAACCATAGGGATGAGGCGAATAGGATGAACCTGACCAAGACGACATGGGCTTAAATTAACTTGGCTTCCGGTAAAATCAAACTTTTAATCGTAACAACATTTAATCTCGGGGCCTATGTCATCAAGCTATTTTCATCATTTTGATTGTGAGGTGTTACCTGCACCTCAAACAAGCCTTGTCCATGGTGCACTCCTGAAGTTTGGACTCATCCGCAACGATGCCTTTTACTTGGCTGCCTTAGGGCTGGCGCATAAGCTCCTTAAAGAAGGGAGGGCCGGACGATCCTTACTCTTGCTTGACCGGGCTATGTCAGTGAAATTAAAGGATCCGCTCCGACCGTGGCCTGTCCCTTATGCGGCCGTCGCATTTATCCTGAATGCCGCAACCGCAAAAGAAATCGGGGGCAATCCCAGGGTTCATTACGAGCACCTGGCCACGCGACTTGAGGGTGAGGCAAACAAATTGCGCGTCTGGCGTGCTTGGGCGTGCTGGTGGATGGTGCGCAAATTGCGCCCGGATTTCCCCGCAGATCCAAAGCAACTTGTTCCCGAACCGCTGCCAGCGCAAATTGCGGAAGGATTAAGGCGGCAGGGGAGTGAAGACGAGTTGAGGCTGTGGCAAAAAGTGGTGGATGGCATCGAGGAGGCGGCCGGATCGCAGGTTCTCTAGGCGGAGTTTATGGTGCTTGTATTTCCGGTTTCCTCGGGCGGGCTTTGATTCTGGTCAGGCGGAAAAGGAAAAAGAGGGTAAAGATCGATCCGGCACTCAGGATCCATCCCCAGACAGATAACCCCAGTTTTTCATGGTCTCCCTGGCTGTAGCGGATGAGGTACATAAATCCCCTCATAAAATAAGCAAACATGGCCAAAATGATGGTGTAAATGGATAGGGTAAAGCCCCATTCCTTGTCCTGTTTGATGGATATTGCCCAGATGATGACGACGACTCCAAATACAAAAGTGGAATAGGAAGAGTCCCCCTGTCCTGCAGGCAGGGTAAAAAAAGAAACTGCCCCACAGAAAAAAAGGAATAGGGCGTAACCGATCAAGGTCGCCGGAATAAAGGGATGATGGTGGGGATGACTCATGTGGTCAATGGTGACAGGGGTTTCTCTGACGGGGGAATCTTTGAGAGCGAGCCAAACGTGATGGCGTAGGCCCGTGAGATCTCGGCACCGAAGAGGAAAATCATCGTGGCCAGATAGACCCAGATAAAGATAAAGACAATCGAACTGGTCGTGCTGTAGAGGGTCGCGACAAAACTATGGCTGAGATATTGGCCAATGAGGGACTTCGAGGCGGTAAATATCAGCGAGGCAGTCAATGTCCCCGGCAGGAGATCCATGGGATGCATTTTTGCCGCCGGAAGAAACCGCATAAAAAGGTAGAAGATGATCGTGGCGACGACAAAGGTAATGATTTCATTCCATACCATCCAGAAGGGATAGTTATAAGGGGAGGTGGTCTCAATAAATGCCAAGGCGGTGGAGACAAATGTGCTCAAAAGGAGGAATACGGGAAGCACCAAGCCGATGCCGATCACCATAAAAAGGCCGAGGAGATGCCCTTTAAGATAACGGTAGAACTCGATCCGGAACGATTCCGTCCGGATTTCCCAAATGCGGTTGAGGGCATAACGCAACTCAGCAAATACCTGGGTGGACGACCAGAAGATAACCCCGACGGCGATCCAAATTTCAAGCTTAGGCTTATCCCCGACGATAAATCTTTGATCGAGGATATTCTGCACCATCAGTGCGGCGCGGCTCCCGACATAATCCGTGATGACCCGGATCACCTCGCTACTGGCCAGATCCCTCCCGACAAAAACACTGGCGATCCGTGCACCGATGAGCATGAGCGGGATAATGGAAAAAATCGCATAAAATGCGATTGCGGCCGCTTCCCTCTGGGTATTATGTTGCATCCAACCTTTGATTGAAAGGCCTACGACTTGGGCAGAGTTGCGGAGGATGTTTCGGGGATTCATTCCAGTCGTGGACTTTAGCTGTATTGGCGACTCTTGCAATCTTTGATATTTGGATAGGGGCGTTCATCCCCAGAATCGTGTGCTGCCTGGAGAGGCTACACAAATAAGATGTGATGGGTGACGTGGATGGGGCCAAGACGGGCAAAAAGTCCAACGGGGGTGATGCCGGACAAGTATTTATCGTTGCTTAGAGTGGATGAACTCTATTTTTCATATTAATAAGGCCACCAAAGATGACTTATGGCAGAACTGTGATTCCAAGAATAACGCCAAGGGTAATGGGCAAGCGGGGAAGAAATATATTTTTCTGGATGGAGGGGGAAGGAGGAGTTTAACCACAGATTAACGCCGATGAGCACAGATTTTTTAAAAGGGGAGATTTTATCACTAATGGCACGAAGGATGCGGCGGAGGGGGTTTTTTTCCGATTGGAGGGACATGCTTCCGCATGTCCGAGACCACGGGACCAAGTCAGGAATTTGTCCGTGAAACCCCCGGGCATGCAGAAGCCTGCACCTCCAGTTACGAGGAGCAAATTGCTCTGACCTAGGGATCGCATTTGAGGGGGTTAAAAAGGGGGCACGAAGGAGGCGGATTTTTTTTCTGGATGGAGGGACATGCTTCCGCATGTCCGAGACCACGGGACCAAGTCAGGAATTTGTCCGTGAAACCCCCGGGCATGCAGAAGCCTGCACCTCCAGTTGCGAGGAGCGATTTTCACCAAAAAGGGAGAGAGTTTCAGGGTGACGTCCGACATACGGCAACCGAGCCGGTCGCCCTACAGGAAAAGCAAATTGTTCTCTGCACTTTGAAATGGCGCTCTGTGTGTAGGGCAAGCTAACAATGGACGGATTAACCGTTTTTTTGGAGACGAGATTCCCCCGTGAAATGAATATATCAGGTGTAAAGATTTTAGTTAATGCAAAACATTGATATTTCGGTAATTTAATTTACTTATAAGTATATTTATATCAACACTTTATAGAGTCTATTATTTATAATGCATTAAATAAAGTTTTTCCTTTTAAATAAAAGATTTGATGGTAATAACTACCTCACTGGGATTTCATTGAGCGATCAGAAATTTACCGCAACAAGTGTATATATTATGAGTTCGATAAAATTCTTATTTCGACTAATGCCCATATTAATGGTTTGCAGTTATTCTTTTTCCCAGACATGGGATGGTGGCGGGGCAGATAATCAATGGGGAACGGCTACAAACTGGGTAGCGGATACGGTACCATCCAGTAGCAGCTCCACCGACATTAGCTTTGACGGAACGACTCAATTAACCAATAACGTCAATACTGCTTGGACGTTGAGAGGTTTGGTATTTTCGAATGGTGCTGGCGCATTTGTCATTACGAATAGCACATTGACTCTACACGGTGGGATCACAAACTTTTCGCCGAGCACCCAAACGATCAACAATAATATTAGTATGGGAGCAGCGCAAAACTGGTTCGTCAGCAATGGCTCGATCGCTTATGCCGGTGTAATGAGTGGTGGATCTGCCTATAACCAATCAGGTACTGGAACGGTCTTTTTCTTGGGAGCAAATACCTATACAGGAGTAACGACTGTCAGTAATGGAACGCTTGTAGTATCCGGTAATGGCCGGATTAATCATATAGGGCAAAATATGAACCTACTGAATAATGGCACATTAATCGTTTCAAATGGTGGAGCAGTGACGAATAATGTCACCACTGTCGGTGAGGGAGCGGGTACTGGAGGAAACCTCTTGATTCTCAGTGGGAATACAGTCACCAATCGACTGGGGGATTGGCTGGATGTCGGGAGAAGTGGGGCAAATAGTAATACCGTAATGATTAGCAACGGCGCCACACTCAGTGTCGCCCAAGGAATACGAATAGGTGAATTGGGCACGGACAATGGCAGCTCAAATAGCGTTACTGTCTCAGGCGCTCAAATGTATCTGGGCAACTCCATTACCGTGGCTCGTGGTGGGACCAATAATAATCTCTCAATTTTGGCGGGTAGCACCCTGATCATGAATAATGAACTGAAGATTGCAGAACTTTCCGGCGGGAGAAGCAATAGTCTGACTGTCATGGATTCTTCCATGCAGCTGACCAATGGGAGTCTCTATGTGGGAGACCAAGGATCACTGAATACCGCATTTATATCAAATTCGACTCTCAATATAAAAGCTCATCTCTATGCAGGTAATAATGCGGCAGCGAATTCCAATACCCTCATCATCGTTGATAGCCAAGTGACAAATGGTGGTGATTATTATATAGGCGGTAATGGTGCGGATAATAACTCCGCTTATATCACAAATTCTACACTTCACTTCAATTCTAGTCTCTCGGTTGGAAATTCGACTGCCGCGAATAGCAATCTCTTGGTTGTGGTAGGTTCCACTATCCTTTCGACAAATACCGCTTTCCTTATGGTCGGTGAAAATGCTCAGCAGACGGGAAATAAAGCCGTATTCAATAACAGTACGCTGAGTATGACCAATAACGGCCAGATACGCATCGGCATGGTTGCCGACTCAGACGGAAATTCAGCCGTATTCAACGCCTCAACAGTAAACTTGGGCGGTGATGTTTACGTCGGTAACGGCGGACCGAATAATAGTCTGACACTGAATCAATCTACTCTCACTTCTACAAATGCTGCCAGTAGAAATCTAATCGTCGGTGGAGGCTTAGGGGCAAATGGTAACACATTGATCCTGTCCAATGGCAGCTACGCCAACTTTAGCGGGGACTTGCTTGTGGCAAATGCAACTGGCTCCCAAGGGAATAAGGTCGTGATGAGTGGATCCACGGGCCTATTCAATAATGTAAAAATCGGGACGGGACATTATTCTGATCTATATGTCACAAATGGAGCTTATTTAAAGGTGACCAACACACTGGATTTGGGTGTCACACCGACGATAGGTGGAAATAATCTCTACTTGTCTGGAAGCGGGTCAACAGTTGAGGCTAATACAGTTCTTACGGACAATTCATCACCTATCCACCATCATGGTGGCACGCTAACCGTCGGTGTGGGTGGGATGAGTTATTTGGCTAATGCAGGGATTTATAACCTCGGAGATGGCGTTCAGACCGCGACATTAAATCTCGCCGCCGGTTCATCAAATAATATCAGCTTTTTGAGGGTGACAAACAATGGTACTTTAAATAGGGGAATAGGCTCTAAGCATCAGGGGAACCTAGATGTTTATAGTGGAGGTACTTTTAACTTTAACGGTGCCGTCACTAACGGTGGTAATGTGAATTTTGCCAGCGGCTCAACCATTGATACTTTGCAGAGTAGCGACCTTTTCCGGGTCCAGGGAAATTTTATTAATCATACGACATTTAACATTCAAACTCCGGGAGGATCCAGTACCCCATCATTTGCAGGGATAGAAATAGCAGGAGTGGGTACTACTTTCACGAATAATGGCACGATTAACTTTGATTTCACTACTGCGATGGGTGGAGGGGCGGGAACATTTTCAGCCCCCTATCATTTTGGGGTTAAGGGGACTGAAAACATTTTTTCAAATTACTTTTCAGGTACTCAAGGGGGCCAAGGGGCTTGGGCGGTGAATTTTACTTTTAATAACTGGGGTGGAGCTACTGACGGTACTGCAGGAGCTGCTGGACGTTATGTCACGTATTATTATTCAGCGGGATATTATTATCTCGCAGTCATCCCTGAGCCAGGGACCTATGCATTGCTTTTTGTGACAGGGATATTGGCCCTTTGTATCGGATTAAGAAATCGTGTCATCAAATCTAAAAACGAATAGCGGTGAGGCTGGCATGACACTTAGTTTCATAGTGTGTCATGCTGGGATTTAAGATGTTTTTTCCAGCAAATTGCTCCAGATAGGCAAGCAGGACCGCTCGCCCTAGAGAATTCGTTTGGCCCATCCCGCGTCCATCATCCTTCGTGGTGCAAATCGCACTGGAGACACCAGTGCCTTGGGCGTCTCGCCCACGATCTGTGAGCTCCATGGGCAAGATGCCCATGGCACTATTTTTCCGACATAAATGAAAAACCTAAATGAGCACTGAACCTAAAAATAGTCGTAGTGATCCGGCTGAGATTTGAGCTATTTTTACAGGCCATTTTCCTCCAGTCAATCAGCTCATTCTGGCCCTTCCTCAGTCAGCCCATCAGGATAAATTCACATGACTGTCAAGAGAACGACACGTGTATGCCATTTGCCCGTGCTTATCTGTGATCATGGAAACAAACATGAGAATATCCATTACCCCCCGCGCGCTACCGGTTGGAACCCTTGTCCTACTGAAGGCCGTTTACCAACATTGGGTGCCAGGATCCATAGGCCTTTGTTTTGATCTGACCGAGTTCCTCGGTAAAGCCGGGATATTTGTGATTTTCGAGGACGGGGACTGCGCATTATTCAATGTCTTTAATATTCCCGCCTACTTTGAAGTGATCGGTTTTAGTACCGCACATTGTTTTTACCGGCACCAGAATTACCGCCAGTTAAAACGCGATTTTGAACAAGGTTATTTCTCAAGCGCTTTTGTCCTCGGACGTTCCTTGACCAGAATCCAAGATGCCGCTTGATGCTTTCGGTCAATTTTTCAGTAATGGGATGATGATCATTTAAACAGTCCGAGACTTTTTGGTGGCAGTTCTGTCTTTTCTGCTTCGCATGTGGGCGGGGTTTGGTTAGATTCAGTGGCTAGTGAAAAATATTGTCCTCATAGGATTCATGGGTTCGGGCAAATCGACGATCGGTCGGCGTTTGGCGCAAAGGCTTGGTTGGGATTGTATTGACACAGATCACTTGATAGAAGCCCGTGAGGGGAGATCAATCGCTGAAATCTTTTCTCAGTCGGGGGAAGACCATTTCCGCAAGTTAGAAGCGGAAATGATCAAAGAGGTCTTGGGATACACCAAAGCCGTGATCTCTACCGGGGGAGGTGCGATTCTGAATCCCGAAAATTTGCAGGAGCTCTTGACCCGTGCCCATGTGATTTGCCTTTGGCTGAGCCCGGAGGAAGCCTATGAACGCACCCGTCACCATTCCCACCGCCCTCTTTTGCAGGCGCCCGATCCCCTAGCGAGAATCACAGAGATATTAGAAGAACGTGAACCCCTTTATAAACAGGCCCATTACCTTGTGAATACTGTGGGACGGAGTATTTTGGAAATTACCGACTCCATCATCCGTTATGTGGATCGGCAGGAACCCGACTTTGGTCACGGGCGTGATACGCATCCCCCGGGGGCAAGCGGGAGCGGGTTATGAGGGCCGATCCCGTTGTAGACCCCCTGCACGAGTTGGTCGCCGAGATTGTTACTCTCCCGAGCGCGCCATACCATGAATATGCCGTGATGGCATGGTTAGAGGTTTGGGCGCTCCATTTACGCGGGAGCACGGCGCGTGTGACCCTCAAGAAAGATCGTTATGGCAATTTGCTCGTGCGCTATCGTCATCCTCTAGCGAAGCAGCCTGTGGCATTTGCCGCTCACACCGATCACCCTGGTTTTGAAATCAAGGAATGGAAATCGGACCGGATTTTGCGTGCAGAATTCCTCGGTGGTGTTGCTAAAGAATATTTCGTGAAAAAATCTGTCCCGGTGGATCTATTTTCCAAGGACGGTAAAAACCTCGCCACGGCGCAAATTGTGCGGGTAATTGACTGGAAAAAGAAGCTTATTGAACTCCAGATCACCTCAAAAAAACAATTTGTGAGGGAACAGCTCGCCTTTGGAATGTGGAAATTAAAGGGATTTGTCCGGCGGGGTAACTTACTGCATTGCCGCGTTTGTGATGATCTGATGGGGGTTGTGGCCATTTGCGCGGCATTTGGGCAAATCGTACAGGAGTCAGCCATTGCTGATGTGACGGCTGTTTTTTCCCGAGCTGAGGAGGTAGGTTTTGTGGGGGCGATGGCTGTTGCCCGGGGGAAATTACTCCCCGCTCATTGCAAAGTCATTTCGATAG
>JAWXBN010000060.1 GCA_034440155.1 Verrucomicrobiota bacterium
GCTCGGGGCGGGCCTCGGGGTGATATCGTTTGTGGGGGCATTAGCCAGTGCGTTGATACTGGTGAGTGAAGGGACCTTGGCATTCCGTTTTCTGGAGTGGGGCCCGTTATCGGTGGGGATTTATTACGACACACTTTCAGCGATCATTTTGATGCTGGTTTCCTTTTTGGGCGCGGTGGTACTCCGGTACTCCCGCCAATACATGGACGGGGATCCGCGCCAGGGAGGATTCACCCGGTGGCTTTGTTTAACGACGGGATCAGTCCTGTGTATTGTGATGTCAGGAAATCTCGTGTTTTTTGCGGTCGCATGGAGCGCCACTAGCCTGTGCCTACACAAATTGCTGGTCTTTTATCCTGACCGCCCGGGTGCTATGCTTGCCGCGCGGAAAAAATTCATCATTAGCCGGTTGGGCGACCTGTGTCTTCTGGGAGTGGTTATTCTCACCTATCGGCAGTTCCATACCTGGGATTTCCAGCAGATTTTTGCGGCCATTCCCGCGCTTTCATCATCCCTATATGGAGCGGGCGGGGGGACTTTGACCATGCTCTGTTTGTTGATTGTCACTACGGCCCTCCTGAAATCCGCGCAGTTCCCATTCCACAGCTGGTTACCTGACACGATGGAGACTCCTACTCCTGTGTCGGCCCTCATGCATGCGGGGATCATTAATGCCGGGGGCTTCCTGATTGTACGGCTCAGTCCCTTGGTGTCCCTATCACCGACGGCCTTAAACACACTGGCTGTATTTGGGGCTGTGACGGCTATATTTGCCTCCCTAGTCATGCTGACGCATGCCAGCGTCAAGCGGGCCCTGGCTTTTTCGACAGTTGCACAGATGGGATTCATGATGTTGCAATGCGGACTAGGGGCATTTTCTCTGGCGGTTTTGCATCTCGTGGCCCATTCCTTGTATAAGGCACATGCATTCCTATCCTCCGGGAGCATTGTCAATATGGCCAAGGCGGCTTGGACACCTCCCTCAAGGGGGTCGACCCGGGGTACTGGGATATTGGCCGGGGCATTGATCGTGGCCGTCGGGCTGGTATTTATCTTCTCCCGGGTAGTCGGTGTGGGCCTCGTTGAGAAGCCCGGCCTCTGGTTACTCTGTAGTGTATTCATGATGTCCCTGACCTATATGGTGTGGAATTTATGGAGACACTCGATGAGTACAATGATGGTGGCCGCAGGCGCATTGATGGTGGCTGGAGTCGGTGCCGTGTATTATGTCCTGCACATGGTCTTTGAGCAGTTGCTCGGCCCGGCCTTGCCTGTTTACGCGCCCGGACGGAGTTATGTCGACTATGGACTCATGCTCCTCTTGCTGGTGCTTTTTTTCGGGATTCTCTTGTTTCAATCGCTGATCCCTTGGTGGAGTCGGCGCACCTTTTTCCAGGCCCTGTATGTACATGCCCGGAATGGCTTTTATTTTAATACCCTCGCCAATCGTCTCACTATGCAATTTTGGCCGGTGCAAACGCGTAACATAAAGGAATCCTCCTATGAAAAATGATATACTCCTCCAGTCGATGCAAACTGCTTGCCGGCGGATCCCGCCTTTGTGGCCGCTGAAAAACTTTGTGGCGGTAAACCCCTTTCTCGGAATGGCGGACATGCCGTTTGCGGGTGCGGCCGGCCTCATGCAGCGAGTCGGACACGGGGATATACTGATGCCACCGTCCTATTATTTAAAAAGGCTGGAAACCGGTGATATACAAGATGAGGATATTATTAAAGCCTGCCAGCAGCTCGAGAGGGACGGGGCTCTGAAGGGTTTACCGGAATACGACCACCGCAATGTCGATGGACTCGTTAGGTACTTAAAAATGTCCGAAGGCGGACAAGGACAGGACCCAGTATTAACCGTGGCCGACTGGCGGGACAAAAATGAAGGAACAGCCTGGAGCGCCTTTGTCGTCGAGGAGGTATCCAAATGGTGTTCGGTTTATTTTGATGAAGGACAGTCATCGTGGAGGATGCCTTGGCGAGGGCAATCGTTTTACAAGGCCTGGAGGGAGGCGGCACGGTTCGACGCTAACCCCGGGCTGATGGGGATGGGGGATTTTCGCAAGATCGTCGATGGACTCTCCGAGGATCCCATGGAGACCATCCAGATGATTATGGGAATCTTGGAGGTGCCGGAGGCGGGAATGACCGACTTTTTGCACAGGCAGATCATGAGTGTGGGGGGGTGGGGTGGTTATATCCAATACCGGGTGCGCCAAGCGGGGATGAATGGCCAAGAGGACACCTCACTTGTGGAGTTTCTAGCGCTCAGATTAGTTTATGACCTAGTTCTTTTCAAAGGGATTAAAGGAAAGGGGTGGGCACAATGGAAAACACAAGTCGCCGGGATGGATGCCCCGCAGAAAATGATTCCTGAGGCAAGTATCCTGTGTCGTCTGCTGGCCCAACAAACACTGGAAAATTCCTTTCAAAGACGTTTATTTAAGGGAATGGCTGGTTGTCTCGGTCGGCAGGAGGAAACCATGTCTGCCCGTAAAACGTTGCAGGCGATTTTCTGCATCGATGTCCGTTCGGAGATTTACCGGCGGAATCTGGAGGGGCGCTCCGCGGAAATCGAGACGATTGGATTTGCCGGATTTTTCGGGATAGCCGTCGAATACCTGCCGATGGGGCGCAGACACGGGAATGTCCAGTGTCCGGTGTTACTGAACCCCGCGCTCACTATCCGCGAGACGCTCCAAGACTCCTCTCCCGGTCAGGATGAGTCCATGCACAGGCGACTGGTTTTCGGTCAGAGAATCGGGGCCGCGTGGAACGCCTTTAAAACCTCTGCTGTCTCGTGTTTCCCCTTTGTAGAAACGGTCGGACTCGCCTACGGTGTCGGACTTGTACAGGATTCACTTCGACTGCACACTTCTGAAAAACCCGGCACATGTTGCGGAAAACCCAGTACGCCACAAGTGAGCCTGGTCCGTAAGGGACATCACCATGGCCATGCGCACGGGTTTGACACGGGCATAGATGATGAATCGAAAATAAACATGGCCGCCGGAGCGTTACGCAACATGGGCTTGACCTCCGGATTTGCACGGTTTGTTCTCATCTGCGGACACGGCAGCCAGACTCGGAATAACCCCTACGGTTCGGGGTTAGACTGCGGGGCATGTGGAGGACACGCCGGGGATGTGAATGCCCGGGTGGCGGTGGCCCTTTTCAACGATCTAGACGTTCGTGTGGGACTCCGGAAGATAGATATCCACATTCCAGATGATACAGTTTTCCTAGCGGGTTTACATAATACCACCACTGATGATGTCCATCTCTTTGAAGATGAGGTGACGCAGTCCGCGGACCGGGCCCTCCTAGAAACGGTGCGGGGATGGCTCGACCGAGCCTCGGCAGTGACCCGGCGTGAACGCGCCACAAGGCTAGGAATGCAGGACCAGATTTCACACCCCCGCTTTGACGAGAAAATCCGTCAGCGCAGTAAGGACTGGGCACAGGTCCGTCCTGAATGGGGGCTCGCAGGCAACGCAGCATTTATCGCGGCGCCTCGTGAGCGGACTCGGGGATTAAATTTGCAGGGCCGGGTCTTTCTGCATAATTATGATGTCAACCTCGATCCGTCCGGATCAGTCTTGGAGCTGATCTTGTGCGCGCCCGTGGTGGTGGCCAGCTGGATCAACCTTCAATACTACGCCTCCACGGTGAATAACCGCCTTTTTGGGAGCGGGAATAAAGTACTGCACAATGTGGTGGGAGTCTTAGGAGTCTGGCAGGGAAATGCCGGGGATCTCCAGACAGGGCTGCCAATGCAGTCGGTCCATGACGGTACTCGGTGGATGCACGAACCCCTCCGGCTGAGTGTGATCATCGAGGCCAGCACGGAATCCATCAATGTAGTACTGAAAAAACACCCGGAGGTCCGCGCACTGATGGATCACGGATGGTTGCACCTCTTTGCGATCAAACCCGGAGGCGGGGAGTGCTTTCGTTACGCCGGAGGTTACGAATGGCAAAGTGAGGAAATGGATAATGCCCCGGCTGATGCTGCGGGAGTTTCTGAGGGTGCCTCAGCCTTAGCGATGGTTTGAGAACCATGGTGCTTTTCTTGAGCAAATTCTGTAGCCGGAGGAGAATCCTGAAGGCACTCTGAGAAAAGAAACTTGTCGTTTTAAGGACGATGAGAGGAGGCGAGTAAGCCTCTTGATCCAAGGTTATGGCGGTGAGCGCGGGGATTAAATCGGGTGATTATCTTAAAATAGTTACTATTATATCATCTTTAGCCAGAGCGGGTTGAATACCGGATTTCTCAAAAGCAAGGATTTTATCGAAGTTTAATCTGATGATTTAAGGGGACATAATTAATCCGAAATGTCTCGTATACAAGGACATATTATCAAACAACCCCTCGACTCCGTTGCCGTTGCCACTATTCTTTAAACATGGTAACAGACCGACTTTTAGGAGGATTCAAAGCATCCACACCGGATGAATGGAGAAGTGCTGCTGAGGCACTTTTAAAAGGGGCATCCTTCGAGAAAAAGCTGCTCACCCAGACTTATGAGGGTATTACACTCCAGCCGATTTATTCCCGCCAAGACATTTCAGGATTCAAACACCTTGAGCAGCTGCCCGGGCAAGCGGATTTCATGCGTTGCAGTTCGGCCTCCGGTTATCGCAGCAAAGTCTGGGAAATATCCCAAGAGCTTCCTTACGGGACACCACAATTAGTTAATGAAGCATTGCGGAATGACTTGGCTAATGGCCAGACGGAAATCCAGATTCTCCCCGATTTGATTACCCAGTTTGGCAACGATCCAGATTATGCGCAACCTGCCGAGGTCGGCATGTGCGGAGTCTCCCTCTCGAATATCCAGGATTTCGACACGTTATTTAAAGGGATCGATGTGGAGAATCACTCTGTTTACCTGCGTGGTGGGCCGAGCTGTCTGGCTTTGGCGATTGTTTTCTTTGCTTGGACACAGAAATACGCGGTGAATGTCAAAAAGCTGCACGGATGTTTCGAGTCCGATCCATTCGGGATATGGGCTTCCTTGGGGCGTTTACCTATTAATCTCGATACGTTATTTGAGGAAATCGCGATCCTGACAAAATATGTCTCCGCCAAAAAACTCCATTTCCAGACGATCACAGTTTCGGCTTCTGCTTACCATGATGCCGGGGCGAATGCCGTTCAGGAGCTGGCTTACTCCATGGCCACAGGGGTCGAGTACCTGAGGCGTTTCGAGTCTAACGGGTTAAGCGTGGATGATACTGCCCCCCGGATGCAATTTGTTTACGGGATCGGGACGAATTTCTTTATGGAGCTGGCAAAACTGCGTGCCGCCCGGCTGCTCTGGTCGAAAGTCATCCAGGCCAGTGGTGGGAAATCCGAAGCCCAGAAAATGTGGATCCATGCACGTACAGCCACCCGTGATAAAACCGTGGTGGATGCGTATAATAATGTATTACGCGGGACGACCGAGGCATTTGCGGCGATTTTGGGCCAGTGTAACTCGATGCATGTCAGCCCGTTTGACGAGGTCTATCAAGTGCCCGACGATTTCTCCCGACGTATGGCGCGCAATACCCAGTTAATCCTGAAACATGAATGTCTCCTGACCGACGTTATCGATCCTGCGGGCGGATCATGGTTTATTGAAAACCTCACGAAGGATCTGGCTGAAAAAGCTTGGGAACTCTTCCAAAAAATCGAAGCCGACGGGGGAATGGAAAAAGGATTACGCACGGGTACTATCCAGAAACAAATTACTGCAATCCGGGATCAACGGATTAAAAATGCGGGGAACCGCAAGGATATTGTCGTCGGGGTGAATAATTACCCGAATCCCAGGGAAGTGTTGCCGACCCCGCGTATCCCGGATGCGATGGAGATTTTCAAGAGAAGACAGGCGGAAATATCCACTTACCGCCAGAGTGCCGAGCCCTCCGAGGATAGCCAGATACTCGCCCTCTTATCAAAGCTTAGAGGGAAGGAATCCGAGAAACTTGTTTCGACAGCGGCTGAAGCCGTCCTTGCTGGAGCCAGTCTGGGAGAGGTCTCGCGTGTGCTCCGTGCTAATCAGGCGATGGAAGAACCGATTGAAAAACTCCCGCTCTTCCGCCCCTCTGCCCTTTACGAGGGGTTGAGGAAAAAATGTGAGGATTATGCCAAAAAACACGGGCAGGATTTAACCGTCCTCCAGCTCAATGTCGGGGCATCACGGGAATACCGACTGCGCGCAGACTGGACGAGTAGTTTCCTCCAGGTCGGTGGAGTCAAGGTGCTGGCCGATAAAGATTTCGGTACGGTCGCCGAAGCGGTGGAAGCGGCGAAGGTAGGCAAAGCAAAAGCTGTTGTGATATGTTCCACCGATGAAAAATATACGCAACATGTCCCGGATCTCGCCGCCGCCCTCAAAGCGTTACCGGGCCGTCGCGTCGTGATTGTCGCCGGTGCCCCTGGAGATAATGAGGCCGCTTGGAAGGCCGCTGGGGTAGACAGTTTTATCAATGTGCGAGTCCCTAATTTTGAGTTTTTGAACGGTTTGATTAATCAAATGGAGTCCCTCGTATGAGTACAATCCCCAATTTCGAAAATATCCCCCTGTCAATGGAGTCCCCGAAATCCTCCTATGAAGAGTGGGAGAAGAAGGTCGAGCGTGAATCCAAACAACCGCTGAATGACCTGATGGTCGAGGCGATGGAGAAAATCGAGATCAAACCCCTTTATACCAGTGAAGACCTCAAGAAACTGGAGCATTTGGATTACACAGCAGGACTCCCTCCCTTCCTGCGCGGGCCGTATGCCGCGATGTACGTGATGCAACCATGGACGATCCGTCAGTATGCCGGATTTTCCACGGCCGAGGAGTCAAATGCCTTTTATCGTAGAAATTTAGCGGCGGGCCAAAAAGGCCTTTCTGTCGCGTTCGATCTCGCCACACACCGTGGATACGACTCAGATCATCCGAGGGTCATAGGGGATGTCGGCAAAGCGGGTGTGGCGATTGATTCTATCCTGGACATGGAGATTCTATTTGCGGGTATTCCCCTCGATAAGATCTCCGTTTCCATGACGATGAATGGTGCGGTGTTACCTGTACTCGCCTTCTACATCGTCACCGCCCTTGAGCAAGGGGCAAGACTCGAGGAACTCTCCGGGACGATCCAGAATGATATCCTCAAGGAGTACATGGTGCGCAATACTTATATTTATCCGCCCGAACCCTCGATGAAAATCATTGCGGATATCTTCTCCTATACATCGAAGTACATGCCGAGATTTAACTCGATATCCATCTCCGGTTACCACATGCAGGAAGCGGGTGCCTCGGCAGACCTCGAGCTGGCTTACACACTGGCTGACGGGCTCGAATACATCCGAGCGGGAATTAAGGCTGGTATTGAAATCGATGCTTTTGCACCGCGCCTGTCATTTTTCTGGGCACAGGGGAAGAATTTCTTTATGGAAATCGCCAAGATGCGTGCCGCGCGTCTGCTTTGGGCCAAGATCGTGAAGGAGTTTCACCCGAAGAGTGCCAAATCAATGGCGTTACGCACCCATTCACAGACCTCCGGCTGGAGTCTCACCGAGCAGGATCCTTTTAATAACATTGTCCGCACCTGTATCGAAGCCATGGCCGCCACCCTCGGGCACACCCAGTCTTTACACACAAATGCCTTGGACGAAGCCATCGCTTTGCCGACAGATTTCTCCGCCCGTATCGCACGTAATACCCAGCTCTATCTACAGGAAGAAACCGGGATTTGTCGTGTGGTCGATCCTTGGGGCGGGTCTTATTATGTCGAGGCCCTGACGGACGCCCTCATGCGCCGTGCCTGGAGCCATATTGAGGAGGTCGAAAAACTCGGTGGCATGGC
Organism: Verrucomicrobiota bacterium; assembly: GCA_034440155.1. Lineage (NCBI taxonomy): Bacteria > Pseudomonadati > Verrucomicrobiota > Verrucomicrobiota bacterium. The sequence goes on from JAWXBN010000060.1 coordinate 7,855, forward strand.
TAAAGCGATCGAGACAGGATTACCAAAAAAACGAATCGAAGAAGTCTCCGCCCGCCGCCAAGCTAGGATCGATAGCGGCCAGGAAGTTATTATCGGCGTGAATAAATACCGCCCGACAAAAGAGCATCCCTTGGATATTCTCGATATTGATAACTCCGCTGTCCGTGAGTCCCAGATTAAACGCCTGCACAAATTGCGCGCTGAGCGTGATGACACGAAAGTCCGTGCCGCCCTAGAAAAACTCCATGAATGTGCAAAAAACGGTGTGGGCAATTTGCTCGAACTGGCTGTCGATGCCGCCAGACAACGTGCCAGCCTCGGTGAAATCTCGGATGCCTGTGAGAAAGTCTTTGGCCGCCATCAGGCCGTCATTCACTCCATATCCGGGGTTTATAGTAAGGAATTCGGCGAACGCCATGAGATTAAAGATGTGCAGAAACTCACCGATGAATTCGCCAAAGAAGAAGGGCGCCGTCCCCGCATCATGATTGCAAAGATGGGCCAGGACGGACATGACCGTGGGGCCAAAGTAGTCGCGACGGCTTTTGCGGATATGGGATTTGATGTCGATATCGGTCCTCTTTTCCAGACTCCTGAGGAAACGGCTAAACAAGCTGTCGAGAATGATTGTCATGTCGTAGCGATGAGTTCCCTAGCTGCTGGGCACAAGACTTTATTGCCGAAACTCATTGAAGAACTCACCAAGCTGGGTCGTGAAGATATCATGGTCGTCTGTGGAGGGGTTATTCCTGCGCAGGATTATGAATTCCTTTACGCTAACGGTGCCAGTGCGATTTTTGGTCCAGGGACAGTGATTCCTGAGTCTGCCAAGAAAATCCTTGTGTTACTGAAGGGTCGACTTGCGGGGGCTACCGTGGCATGATGGTGGATGCCCCAGTACAATCCACGGATTCCGCACGTGCGGAGCAGGATGGTATTGTGTCCGGGGCAAAAACTAATTTGCAAGAGGAGGATTTTATCCAACCGCTGAATACACTCCGGAAAGAAGATTTTGTCACAGGGATTTTGCAGGGTAACCGCAGTCTGTTAGCCAGGGCGATTACCTTGATTGAAAGTACCGCCCCCAAGCACCAGAAATTAGCGCAGGAGATTTTGCAGGAACTGATGCCGTATACCGGCGGGGCCGTGCGCGTGGGGATTACCGGTGTGCCCGGCGTGGGTAAAAGCACTTTTATCGAGTCGTTTGGGTTAAACCTTTGCGGCAACGGCCGGAAGGTGGCTGTCCTGGCAGTGGATCCCAGCAGTCAGCGTTCACACGGGAGTATATTGGGGGATAAAACGAGGATGGAGCATTTATCAAATCATCCAAATGCTTTTATCCGTCCCTCGCCATCAGGCAATACTTTGGGAGGAGTCGCCCGCAGGACCCGCGAGACGATTTCCCTTTGCGAAGCTTTTGGTTTCGATGTGATTCTTGTCGAGACTGTCGGGGTCGGCCAGAGCGAAACAATGGTGCGCGACATGGTGGATTATTTTCTGGTGCTGCTTTTGGCCGGGGCCGGGGATGATTTACAGGGAATCAAAAAAGGAATTATTGAAATGGGTGATGGATTTCTAGTCACCAAAGCCGACGGGGATAATCGGGACCGGGCCATGAGGACGGCGGTGGATTTAAAATCCGTGCTGCATTTGCTCTCTTCACCCACACCGGGATGGTCACCGAGGGCTGAGGTCTGTTCGGCAAAGACCGGGGATGGCATTACTGATGTATGGTCGGTTATTGAAGAGTTTTTAAAAACGACTCAGGGGTCCGAGGTCTTTGGGCAACGGCGCGCGGAGCAATTAGCACAATGGTTTGAGAGCCTTTTGCAGGAGAAAGTCATTAATACTTTCATCCACGGTGCGCAAATCGCCCCAGAGCTGGCCCGCGTGCGCTCGGATGTGCTCGAAGGCAAGGTGGCTCCTGCGCTCGCCGTAGAAAATATTGTCTCAAGGATTGTTAGTCATTTTGAAAAAAACTAAGGGGTAAGGAATAAAAAATTATGATAAATAAAATCGATCACATCGGGATAGCCGTCAAATCGCTCGACGAGACGGTCCCCTATTACGAAAAAGCCTTGGGCCTCAAATGCGAACATATCGAAACCGTAGAATCGCAAAAAGTGAAGACCGCCTTTTTTACTGTGGGCCAGACACATATTGAGCTGCTCGAACCGACCAGCCCAGAAAGCCCGGTCGCGAAATTCATCGAAAAAAATGGAGAGGGAATCCATCATATTGCTTTTGGGACGGATAATATCACCGGCCAGCTCGAGCAGGCGAAAAATGCCAATGTCCGTTTGATCCACGAAATACCCTTTGAAGGTGCCCACGAAAAACTCGTCGCATTCCTCCATCCAAAATCATCATTCGGTGTACTCACAGAATTTTGCTCTGATAAACACTAACCAAAAAAGACGGGAAAGAGACCTATGGCCATTAATCAGCATTTACTCGATGAATTAAAAAAGAGGCGCGCTACGGCAGAAGCCGGTGGTGGCCGTGATAAAATCGAAGCCCGTAATGAAAAAGGGCTTTTAGGGGCGCGTCAGCGGCTGACCGAGCTTTTTGATGAAAATACTTTTCAAGAGTTCGGTTTGTTGGCCGAGCACGATTGCCATGAGTTCGGTCTCGAAGGTAAAGACCTTCCCGGGGACGGGGTGGCGACGGGTTGCGGATATGTCGAGAGCCGTCCGGTGGCTTCTTTCAGCCAAGATTTTACTGTAGCCGGTGGTTCATTGGGGAAGACCCATGCGGAAAAAATCTGTGAGATCATGGATTACGCCGCCAAAGTCGGCATGCCTGTGGTTGGTTTTAATGATTCCGGTGGGGCGCGCATTCAAGAAGGGGTGAATTCCTTGAGCGGTTACGGACATGTATTTTATAAGAATGTCGAATTATCCGGTGTGGTGCCGCAAATTGCTTTGATCTCAGGGCCTTGTGCTGGTGGTGCGGCTTATTCGCCCGCGCTCATGGATTTCATCATCATGATCAAGGGTAATGCAAATATGTTTATATGCGGACCTGATGTCATTAAAGCCGCCACGGGGCAAACCACCACGATGGAGGAGATCGGCAGTGCGATGGCCCATGGAAGTGTGAGTGGGAACATTCATTTTATCGCCGAGGATGAGCATGATGCGATCTCGATTACAAAAGACCTCCTGAGTTATTTACCGAGCAATAACCTCCAGGACCCGCCCCATCACATGGGTGACCTCCATCTTGAAGATAATCCTTCGATGAATGAGATCATACCAGAGGATAATAAAACGCCGTTGGATGTGATGGAAGTGATTAAACGCCTTGTCGATGACGGGAAAATCCTCGAGGTCCAAAAAGAATGGGCTAAAAATATTATTGTCGGATTCGCCAGGATCCATGGGATGGTCGTCGGGATCGTCGCTAACCAACCAAAGGTCAAGGCGGGAACTCTCGATATTGACTCCTCGGATAAAGCCGCCCGTTTTATCCGCTTCTGTAACGTCTTTAATATTCCGCTAGTGACCCTCGTGGACGTACCCGGATTCATGCCGGGTGTCGCCCAAGAAAAAGGGGGGATTATCCGCCACGGGGCAAAGATGCTTTTTGCCTATGCCTCAGCGACGGTGCCGAAAATCACGGTCATCCTCCGAAAGGCTTACGGCGGGGCTTACCTCGCCATGTGCAGTAAAGACATGGGTGCAAATATGGTTTTCGCGTGGCCGACGGCAGAAATTGCAGTCATGGGTGCGGAAGGGGCGACAAAGATCCTGTACCGTAAGGAAATCAAAGCCTCTACGGATCCGAAAGCCAAGGAAGTGGAAATGATCGAGAAGTACCGCGAGCGTTTTGCTTCCCCTTATATGGCGGCATCGAAAAATATGATTACCGATGTCATTGACCCAGCAAAAACACGGTCAACGGTCTCCTTGGCTCTAAGGATGACACTCTCCAAGAGGGAAACACGTCCTGCCAAAAAACACGGAAATATCCCACTATGATTTTATCCACCTGCAATCTTTTCTTCTCCCAGACAACTTGCCCCATGAATATGGGGCCGGCTTGCTGGCTGGGAGTAGCGGTGATTGTTATTCTCTTTGTTTGGCTGGCCAAGCTCACTTCAAAGGTTTCTTCATTACAGGAACGTTTGGATGGTTTGGATAAAAAAGCTACTGAACCGGCCAAGAAGGACATTACGACCGCTGTGAGTACTCCATCCGCACCTGCCATAGAGTCCGTGGTGACTGCCACAGCCGCTGTGCCTGCAACTATTGCTCCGGGTGACATACCCAAGCATCATTTGGTAGCCATTTTTGCAGTGGTTTCACAAATGACGGGGTCAGGCCGTATCCGGAGGATTTCATTCGCCGGCTCACGTACAGGAGGACCCGGCTGGTCTACGGAAGGGCGACGTGCCCATTTCTCTTCACACCATGTCCGCTAAATAAATTTAAATAATGATTGATCAAAGGGATTCGAATAAAAATGAAAAAGCTCAAAATCACAATAGAAGGTGTCTCTTACGATGTGGAAATTCAAATGCCCCAAAATGAAGGGGCTCCTGCTCCTGTCCGTCGAGTCGCTCCTGTGGCCCAAGCCGCCGCTGTGGCTCCAGTGGCTGCAGCAGCCGCACCTGCTACGTCAGGCACCTCGAAATCAGCCGGGGCAAATGATTTGCCTTGTCCGCTCTCGGGCGTGGTTGTTTCCGTGGCTGCAACTGTCGGCCAAGCAGTAAATGAAGGGGATACTGTGATGACTTTGGAAGCCATGAAAATGTATACCGCGGTTACCGCCCATAAATCAGGGACAGTCAAAGCGGTGCTTGTGGTTGCCGGAGAGTCTGTCGATGAAGGCCAAGGCCTGATTACAATTGAATAGAAGATAAAAGGAATATAAAGAATATGATCCCTAGAATTACAGCCCAAGAAGCCGCAAAAATGATTGAACACGGGGATTCGATTGGTTTCAGCGGGTTTACCCCTGCCGGCGCCGCGAAAGTCATCCCGTTAGCCATTGCAGAAAAAGCTAAAGCAGAACACGCAGCCGGACGCCCCTTTAAAATCGGGGTATTAACGGGTGCTTCGACTGGCCGTTCCCTCGACGGAGCCTTGGCGGCGGCCGATGCCGTCTTATTCCGGACCCCATACCAGTCCGATGGTGAGTTACGCAAGAAAATCAACGCCGGTGAAGTGAAGTTTTTTGACATGCACCTGTCGCAAATTGCGCAGAATGTGCGTTATGGCTTTTTGGGTAAAGTGAAATGGGCGATTGTTGAGGCTTGTGCCGTCGAAGAAGACGGGACGATTGTATTGAGCACATCAGTCGGGACTTCACCCACGTATTGCCAAGTGGCCGAGAAGATTTTTGTGGAGTTAAATGCCTATCATCCGAAGGAATTAAAAGGGATCCACGATAACTACCAGCCATTGGATCCCCCGCACCGCCGTGAGATCCCGATCTACAAGGTTTCCGACCGTATCGGTTCACCAGTCATCAAAGTGGACCCGTCTAAAATTGCGGGCATTGTGGAAACGAATCTGCCTGATGAAACTAATACATTTCCCGAGCCGAATGATGTCACGATCAAAATCGGCAAAAATGTGGCCGCTTTCCTGGCCGCTGAAATGAAAGCCGGACGGATCCCGAAAGAATTCCTCCCGATCCAAAGTGGTGTGGGTGATGTGGCTAATGCGGTTTTATTTGCCATGGGATCAAATCCGGATATTCCCGCTTTTGAAATGTATACGGAAGTCATCCAGGACTCGGTGATTAAACTGATGAGCGAGAACAGGATTAAATTCGCCAGTGGATGCTCGTTGACTGTGAGTAACCCCGTGCTGAAACAAATATACGGGAATATGGATTTCTTTAAACCCAAACTCGTTTTGCGTCCGCAGGAAATCTCGAATAACCCGGAAATCGTCCGACGTATCGGGATTGTCTCGATAAATACAGCCATCGAAGTCGATCTCTTTGGTAATGTGAATAGCACGCATGTATTAGGGGCCCAGATGATGAATGGAATTGGGGGGTCAGGGGATTTTACCCGGAATTCCTATATCTCGATCTTTACTTGCCCGTCGATCGTCAAAGATGGCAAGATCAGCACAATCGTTCCTATGGTCAGCCATATCGATCATAATGAGCACTCGGTACAAATCGTTATTACGGATCGGGGGATCGCCGATTTGCGCGGAAAATCTCCACATGAACGCGCCGAGGAAATCCTAAATAAGTGTGTCCATCCCGAGTACCACCCGATCCTGAGTGCCTATCTGAACCATTCGAAACAAACCCACACAAACCATACATTGTCCATGGCCTTCCGCATGCATGAAGAGTTTGCAAAGACCGGCGACATGAGAAAAGTACAGTGGAGCTAGAAACAAGTTTACCAGACAATAAAAAGGAAAATGCCCCCTATGGAAAAAATCGTTTTTAATAATACAGTACTCCGCGACGGGCACCAGTCCCTCGCGGCGACCCGCATGAAAGTCGAGCAAATGTTACCCGTGGCCGAGAAACTCGACGGCTTAGGTTTCGGCATGCTCGAAACATGGGGTGGAGCGACGATTGACGCATGTTTACGTTTCTTAAATGAAAATCCTTTTGAGCGTCTGCGCAAACTCAAGACCAAAATCACAAAGACCCCCCACAGCATGCTCTTACGCGGCCAGAATATTGTCGGTTACACCCAGTACGCCGATGATGTCGTGGAAGCATTTGTAGATTGTGCAGCCAAAGCGGGCATGGACATGTTCCGTATCTTTGATGCGCTCAATGATATCCGTAATATCGAGACATCGATCAAAGCTGTTTTAAAAAATGGGAAACATGCACAGGGAACCATTAGTTATACGACCAGTCCTGTCCATACGATCGACGGGTATATCAAGTTTGGCCTGGATATGGAGGCTCTTGGCTGCCAATCGATTTGTGTGAAGGATATGGCCGGTATTCTTTCCCCCGGTGATGGAGTGACATTGGTCAAGGGATTAAAGGCGAAGTTAAAAATCCCTGTCGTCGTCCACAGTCACTCCACGACTGGTTTTGCGCCCGTCACGTATTACCAAGTGACCGAGGCCGGGGCCGATGCGATTGATTGTTCGATCGCGCCATTTGCTAATGGTTCAGCCCAGCCCGACACCTTACTCATGCAAGAAATGCTCCACGGTCATCCACGGGCACCTCATTACGATGAGAAGACCTTGCGTGAACTCAGTGTTTATTTCAAAGAAATCTATAAGGAATTAATCGCATTCACCGATCCGATGAATGAAAAAGTCCAGGAAGACGTGCTGATTTACCAGATTCCGGGAGGAATGCTGAGTAACTTTGTTTCCCAGCTTAAACAGCATAACATGATCGACCGTTGGAATGAGGTGCTCGAAGAGGTGGTTTATGTCCGGGAAAAACTCGGGTTTATCCCCTTGGTCACCCCGACATCACAAATTGTCGGTACCCAGGCGATGATGAATGTGAAGATGGGACGTTGGAAAAGTATGCCGCAACAAACCTTAGACCTTGCCCTGGGACGTTTCGGAAAAACCCCGGCCCCGGTGGATCCAGAAATTATCAAACTTGCTGAACAAAAAACGGGCCAGAAGGTCATGACCGACCGGCCTGCCAGTGAATTACCCCCCGGGATGGATAAACTCCGCGAGGAACTCAAGAAAAATGACCTGCCTGTCGATGACGAGACAGCTGTTCTTTATGCGATGTTCCCCCAACAGATCACCCAATATTACAAAAAACCGGCGGAACAACCTAAAGCCGCTGCCGCCCCGGCCCCGGCAATCACTACGTCAATAGCCTCTACAGCCGTTGAAGGTGCGGGAAAATCCATCTCGATAAAGATTAATGACAAAACTTATCAGGCCACCGTCGAAGAAGTAAAATAATTAATCGTCTGATACAATCTCGAAGCCCGTGTTTGTGATGGTACCCATCCGCACGGGCTTTTTATTGCCCGGATTTTATTCGAACCCTAGAAATAATCCGGTAACAGCGATGGCTAGTCCGGCATACCGCATGGCAAGGGGGTGGAGTAACCTCCCCGAGAGGATACCCGTTGCGATTCCGGCAAGGTGCAGGGCAAAGGTGCTGGTCAAAAAGCCGCTCGCGTAGAGGAGGGAGTTTGTGCCTGTAGTCATTTCATTGCCGTGGGCGTACCCGTGGAAGAAGGCGAATACCCCGACGATGATGGAGCAAAGGGCGAGGGGCAATTTGCGTGCAGTAAAAAGGGCGATGCCGATCACCATGACAGAAGCAAGGATCATGGGTTCTGTTATGGAAAGTGTATGCCCATTCATTCCAGTCAAAAAACCAATGCTCATTAATCCTATAAAACTAGAGGGAATAATCCAGACGGCCTTTTTACCGGTTTGATATGCCCACAGGCCAACGGCGAACATGGCCAGCATGTGGTCGAGCCCACTCCACGGGTGTGCAAATCCGCTGGTGAAGCCCAATGAGTGCTCGTGGCCTGTATGGGCGGAGGCCGAAAAGATTGTGCAATAAAGGGCGAGGGCCAAAAAAACACTAGTTTTGTAAAAACGGGGGAGGGTGTTTATTTTCATGGATACAGAGAATTCCTCCGAAAGTCTAGACTGTCAATGCGGGAAGTGCCGAAAAAACAATATTATGAAGCTAACAGCTTGAATTTTTGCAAAAGGATCCGTAGCCTTTAAATGAATATTGAACATATCATGTTACGCTTAACCATAGCAAATCGGTTGGACGCTTTGGCTGATGTGAATGCCGCCATCGAGACGTGCTCCGCCCAAAATGAATGGGTGATGGAGGTGGAGTATGCGCTTACCTTGGCGATCGAAGAGCTGGTGACAAATATCATCAAGTATGGATATGATGATGAGAGTGAACATTGGATATTGATTCAAATCGATGACCTCGGGACGGAAATCCTTTTGCTAATCGAGGATGATGGGCATGAGTTTGATCCCATTAAAGGCCCTCCCCCGGCTTTTGACTTGGCATTAAAAGACCGTCCAATCGGTGGACTGGGCTTGCATTTGATTAAGGAACTCTCCAAATCAATGGAGTATACACGCGAAAACGGAAGCAATAAAGTCAAAGTGCTTTTTTATAAGATACCCCCCCCACAACCAAGGAATAAGATGATGAGTTTGCAAATAAAACAAACAGAAAAACGGCCCGGTTTTTTTATTTTAAGCGTTATTGGAAGGCTCGATACGGTTACCTCTCCCCAGCTCGAGCAAAAAATTAATTACCTCCTGGAAAATGAAGCGAAATCCATTTCTTTTGAGATGTCCCAGCTTGATTATGTCAGCTCTGCGGGACTCAGGGCGGTTTTAGGCACCTACAAGAAACTCAAAGGCAAGGGGGGTGTCTGTAGTGTGATTAACCTCCAGCCCCAAGTAAAAAAGATTTTTGATATCGCCAATGCCTTTCCTACATTGGAAATTTTCGCCAGCGAAGCCGAAGCTGATGATTATTTTGACCGGATGCAAAAAGGGGAACTTGACCCGAAATTGTAATTTTATCCAAAGGGCGATCATGGACTTCTTACGAAATTGGCGAATGTCCGGATTACTGCTCTGTCTGGCTTTTTCCGGCGGATTTTCTCATGCCGGAGAAAAACCGATCCCGCTCCAAAAAGTGCGCCTGATGACGGCCTGGTTTCCTCAGTCGCAATTTGCGGGATATTATGTGGCGGTCGACCAGGGTATTTATAAAAAGTACGGTTTGGATGTGGAGATTATTTCCGGCGGACCGGACAAGGATCAAGGTATTTACCTTCAGACGGGGAAGACGGATTTTGCCATTAGCTGGCTCGCCCCTGCCATGGTTAACCGTGAGAAGGGCATTCCCATGGTGCTCGTGGGACAAGTGATGGAACGCTCGAATCTTGCGCTCGTCGGGTGGAAAGAGAGAGGGATTCGTTGCCTGAATGATTTACAAGGCCGGCGGGTGAGTCTTTTTCAAGGATGGCCGAGGCCGTCAATGTATGCATTCCTGCGGGCACAGAATCTGGATGTGGAATTAGTCCCGCAATATTTCACGATGGATCTTTTCCTGAGGCGTGGGGTGGATGTTGCTTCGGTGATGACTTATAATGAATACAATATGCTTTATCTTTCAGGTGTGGATGCTTCCGAGCTCACCCTGATCCGCCTGTCCGACCTGGGTTTTGTTTTCCCCGAAGACGGGATATATACCTTAGACAAGACACTGTCCGAAAATCCTGAGATGACTCGAAAACTTGTCGCCGCCACCAAGGAAGGTTGGGAATTTTCCCGCAATAAACCTGAACTCGCCTTAGCCTCAGTGATGAAGCGGGTGAATGAAGACCATTTGCCGACCAATATCACTCATATGAAAATGATGTTAGAGGAGATATTGGCTTCCATATTTCCAGAGGGAAAAAACGGTAAACACGCGGGAAAACTTTCAATGGAGGATTTTGAGAGTTGTGCGAAACAAATGAAAGATGCCTCATTACTCAATGCATTACCTGTGTATGAGCAGATGGTTTACCCGGGGGCCCGTTATGCTCCATAAACTCAAGATCGCACCACGCCTGGCGATATTAATCATCCTGGGAGTAGGGACGGTTACGGGCATTGCGACCTATTTTGATTATGTCATGGGGCGTAAAATGTTCAGTGAGGAATTACACGGGCGTGTCGAGAATCTTGCCGCTGCCACAGCCGGGGAAATGGAGGTGGTCAAACGGGCCGTCGAAAAAGTCGTCCAAGAAGTCGCAGTCGTCCTCGAGGATAATAAGCTTTCAACCGAGCAAAGTTACCGTCTTTTGGAAAGGACTTTAGAACGGCATCATGAGCTTTACGGGGCGGCCATTGCCTTAGATACACCTGCGCTGGATGGTAAAAATAAACCTATTGTGCCTTATGTCCACCGGACCTTGGAAGGTAACAAAAGGGTGAATCTCCACGTCGACGGATATCATATCAAGGAGGCAGACTGGTATTTTTTGCCTTATCAACTCAGGAAACCGGCTTGGACCGAGCCTTATTTTGATGAGGGTGGCGGGAATATTATCATGGTGACTTATTCTGTGCCGCTCCGTGATTCCAAAACGGGTAAATTTATCGGCGTGGTTACGGGGGATGTCTCTCTTGAGTGGTTGCGCACTCTGGTCGAGGGGATGGATCTGGGTGAAGGGGGAAAGGCTTTTATTATTTCGCGGAGCGGGACGTTTGTGACGTATCCGGATAAAAATGATATTATGACACAAACCATTTTTAGTCTCGCCGAGGAAAAGGGTTGGACAGGAATAAGGGCATTAGGTCAAAAGATGATCCGGGGGGAGAAAGGTTTCGAGCCTGTAGATCTGACCAATGATGATGGTGATGAATTCTGGATCGCGTATACGCCTGTCTTAGACATGGGCTGGTCATTGGGTGCTTTTTTTCCGCAACGACAGGTGATGGCGCGGCTTTATGAGCTTGGCAAAGTGAGATTGATCATGTGTCTGGCTGGAGGGCTCGGCTTGATTATTGTCGTCTGGAGAATCGCCCGTTCAATCACCCGCCCGTTGACCGATCTTGAGACAGCGGCAGAAGGACTTGCTTCCGGGAATCTTGACACTCCGATACCGGTTTTACCGGGTAAAGACGAGGTCGCCACTCTCTCGCGCAGTTTTTCAAAAATGCAGGGGGACCTGAAAAGTTATATTTCCCGGCTGGAAGATGAGGCGTCTCAACGCGCAAAAATCGAGACAGACCTCAAGGTCGCTCATGATATTCAGGCTAGCCTCGTGCCCCGAAATTTCGACCTTACTACTTATTCGCATCGAGTGAGTGTGGCGGCTGATCTCCAGCCCGCCCGCGAGGTGGGCGGGGATTTCTTCGATTTCTTTTTCTTGGATTCCGACAGATTTTTCTTTGCCGTCGGGGACGCCTCCGGAAAAGGAATACCGGCCTCCCTTTTTGTGGCGGTCACTCAGGCTTACCTACGTGCTTTTATCCGCAGTGATGATGATCCGGGCAGGGCTTTAGCTAGGGTCAATGATGCGTTGGCCGACTCGAATGACACGAATATGTTTATTAGCCTTTTTTGTGCGATCCTCAATGTGAAAACCGGTGAACTCGTTTTTGCGAATGCCGGGCATAACCCCACGTATCTCTTGGGCCCCGGCCTTGTCTCAAAATCCTTAGTAATGGGTAAAGGGGGACTATTGGGGATTTTCCCCGGACAGACTTTTGAAACCGGACGGACTCGGCTCCAACCGGGCCAAACCCTACTGGGTTACTCGGACGGGATTGTAGAGGCAGAGAATGCGGCTCAAGAATTTTATACCGAAGAAAAAATGGCGGAGTTCATCGCTACTTGCGTCGGAGATACCCCCGAGCAAATTGTTTCAAAGCTCAAAGCAGATGTCGCTACCTTCGTCGCCGGTGCCGACCAGTCCGATGACATGACGATTATCGCGGTGAATTTAAAATAGTGTCCCCGTGTCCCCTTTAGAGCATCTTTGCAATTTGTTTGAGCGTTCTAACAAAGATATCGACCTCGGTTGTGGTGTTATAGAGGTAGAAGCTCGCCCGGGCGGTGGCTTCGAGTCCGAAATGGTGCATGAGGGCTTGGTTACAATGGTGCCCGCCGCGCAGGGCAATCCCGTGTGCATCAGCCAAAGTCACGATATCACTGGCATGGGCTTTGGGGAATACGAAACAAATTGATCCTGCATGGTTTTGTGCCGGGCCCAGAATACGGATATTTTCGATGCCGCGCATTTGATCTAGGGCATAGGCGGTTAATTCCAGATCGTGGGTAAAAATCGTTTCCCTCCCGATAGCCTCGATATAATCCACAGCAGCGCCCAGCCCGATAGCTCCCGCGATATCGGGGGTCCCCGCTTCAAACCTGGCCGGTGCTGATTTATAAGTGCTATGGATGTACTCCACCCGGTCGATCATATTCCCGCCACTTTGATAAGGGGGCATCGAATCGAGGAGGGCCTTGCGTCCCCAGAGGACACCGATGCCTGTGGGACCGCACATTTTATGCCCACTAAAGACGAGGAAATCGCAGTCGAGATCCTGCACATCCACCGGACAATGCCCGATGGACTGGGCAGCGTCGATCATTGACACCGCACCGTAATGGCGGGCGAGGGTGCACATTTGTTTCGCGGGATTAATGGTGCCCAGGGTATTGGAAATATGGGTGAATGCCAGTAACTTGACTTTCCCGCTGGATAATTTGTTTTCGAGTTCTCCCATGTCGAGGAGACCTTCGTCGCCATTGACCGTGAGGTAATCAAGAGTGGCTCCGGTGTGTTGCGAAACAATTTGCCACGGCACCATATTACTGTGGTGCTCCATCTGGGTCAGTAGGATGGTGTCCCCGGGTTTGAGGAATGTGCGGCCCCATGCCTCCGCCAGCAGGTTAATGCCCTCAGTCGTACCGCGGGTGAAAATAATCTCCTCCTCCGAGGTAGCATTGATGAATTTTGTGACCTTGAGGCGTGCTTGCTCGAAAGCGGTCGTGGCGCGGTTGCTGAGGTCATGGATGCCCCGGTGGACATTGCTATTGTCCTTCAAGTAAAAGTCGCTGATGGCCTGGATGACGGAGACCGGCTTCTGGCTGGTGGCGGCGTTATCGAAATAAATCAAGGGCTGTCCATTGACCTTTTGGTCAAGAACCGGGAAATCTTTCCGGAGGGTTATTACATCGAGGGGATTAGTAGTGAGAGTGGACATATAATTTCAGGAGATGCTTTCAGTGTGCGGGGCTTTGAGTTTCCCCATTATTGGGTTGCATCATCATGGCTGTAATATAGGCCAAGAACTTGATTAGGTAAAGTTTACCCACTTAAAAATCCCTACAGCAGGCCCATCTGGAGTTTGGCGGCTTCGCTCATCATGCCTTGGTTCCAGGGTGGATCCCAGACGACCTCGACATTACAGCTTTCGACACCGGGAATGCTTTCGACTTTGCTTTTAGCATCTTCGGCGATGACCGGGCCCATGCCGCAACCGGGGGCGGTCAGGGTCATTTTGACATCGACATTGCGTTTGCCATCGGGACTGATCTGGGCGTTACAACTGTAAACCAGTCCGAGGTCGACGATATTGACCGGGATTTCGGGATCGTAACAAGTCTTGAGCTGGCGCCAGATCATCTCTTCATTAAAATCAGTGTCCTGCGCATTTTGTGCAGCGAGAGCTGCGGCGGAGATTTCTTTGCCGAGTGCATCAGCATCTCGCGCATCGATCCGGGCGAGGCAACTACGGGACATGACGGTGAAATTCCCGCCGAGGCGCTGGGTAATGGTTACTGTTTCACCCGAGGTCAGCGTGATTTTGTCGCCCATGGGGATGGCGACGGCTAATACATCCCTCGTTAAAGTCACTGTCTCATGTTCATTCATATTTTTTTTTGTTTCCTGACAAAATTAATCACTTACGGCGGGTTAGTCCCTCCAAAAAAATCATCTGGTCAAATCATACCGGTTAATTTGCCTTCGACAAGCTTGCTGGCATGCGCACGGAGAGGTTCATTCTCGATACGATCGAGGATCTCTTGGGCAAATGCCTGCGTGAGCATGACCCGCGCTTTTTGCTCGGCGATGCCCCGGCAACGCAAATACTGGATGGCTTCTTCATTCATTTCACCGACGGTAGCCCCGTGGGTGCATTTGACATCATCGGCATAAATCTCAAGCTGCGGTTTCGTATTGACCGTGGCGTCCCGCCCCAAGAGGATAGCGCGGTTAGTCTGTTTGGCATCCGTTTTTTGGGCTTCTTGCCGGACAAAGATTTTGCCGTTAAAGACCCCGCGTGATTTTCCAGCGAGGATACCGTGGTAATATTCATGGCTACCACAATGGGGTTTACGGTGATCGACCAAGGTATGATGGTCGCAGAGTTGATCATTTTCCATGGCGTAGATACCGAAAAGCAGGGCGTCGATATTTTTCCCGTTCAGGTGCAAATGGATATTGTGCCGGGAGAGCTTGGCCCCGATGGCGACCGAGTGGTTCATAAAGCGGCTGTCGGAGGCGAGCTCGGCTTGGATCGTCGCGATGTGGTAACTCTCCATACATTCATCTTGGAGCTTAATGTGTTCGAGCCGTGCGTTGGATTCCACAAATACCTCAGTGACAGAGTTTTTCAGCGTGGGCATGTTGCAGCCACAGCAAATATGGCTTTCGACAATGGTCGCATCACTGCCGCTTTCGGCTACAAACAAATTGCGCGGCTGGATAGCTGTCCCGGTTTCAGTCGTCGTGATAAAGAGGAGATGAATGGGGTTTTCCACGTGCAAATTGCGCGGGATATGGATCACGATGCCGTCCTGGATGAATGCGGTATTCAGCGCGACGAATCCATTATCCGCGGCCGCGACACTTTTGCCGACATACTTTTCGAGGAGGGAGGAATGTTCCCTGAGAGCCTCGGCAAAAGAACAAACAATGGCACCGGTGGGTAAATGGCCGGGCTTTGACAAGCGGGGAGAATATTGTCCGTCGATAAAAACGATCTCATGCGCGCCCATGGCAGTGAGGGAATAACGGGCGAAATCCTCGCCGCGCAAATTGCTCTGGGCCTTGGCGGTCTGGGGTTTGAATGGCATATCTGCGACTGGGGCGGTATTTGTGTAACGCCATTCCTCGTGTTTCACCGTGGGGAATCCCAGCTCGCTAAAGTGCGCGATGCCGGAGCTGCGCAGGGACTTTAACCATTTTGGGGTAGAGTTATCCTGAGAGTTCTCGAATTTCTCGTGTTCCTCGATGAATTGCGCAATCTGGTGGTTAGCCCCGAGGAAAATATTTTCTATGGATGGGTTCATGGCGGGTTAGACTCCGGCGGGTTGGGCGGCGGACTCGATAATCCAGTCATAGCCATCTTTCTCGAGCTTGAGGGCGAGGGATTTGTCCCCGGTCGAGATGATTTTACCGGCGGAAAGGACATGGACAAAGTCGGGGATGATATAATCAAGCAAGCGTTGGTAGTGGGTAATGACGACTGTGGCATTATCCGGGCGGTGGAGTTTATTGACCCCTTCTGAGACGACTCGCAGGGCATCGATATCGAGGCCGGAGTCTGTCTCATCAAGGATCGCAAGTTTCGGCTCCAGCACGGCCATTTGGAAAATTTCATTCCGTTTCTTTTGGCCCCCGGAGAAACCTTCATTGACGGAACGTTTGAGCAGGTCAGGGTCGAGATCGACGAGTTTCATTTTCTCGCGGACGTAGGCGAGGAAAGGACCGGCATCCATCTCGGGTTCACCCCGGTACTTACGGATTTCATTATAGGCAGAGCGGAGGAAATAAATGTTATTTACCCCTGGAATCTCGATCGGGTATTGGAATGCGAGGAAGAGCCCTTCGCAGGCGCGTCCTTCCGGTGGGAGGTCGAGGAGGTTTTTGCCGCGGTAAATGACTTCGCCCTGGGTGACCTCAAAAGAGGGATGTCCGGCGAGGACTTGGGAGAGTGTGCTTTTGCCGCTGCCATTGGGTCCCATGATGGCGTGGACTTCGCCCTCGTTGACGATGAGGTTGATCCCTTTGAGGATTTCTTTGCCTTCGATTGAGGCGTGCAAATTGCGTATTTCCAAGAGTGCCATAATAGATTGTTTTCCTTTTTAAATTTAAAAAATTCCGGGGATTGTCCGCCTTATCCCACACTGCCCTCGAGGCTGATGCCGAGGAGTTTTTGGGCTTCGACGGCGAATTCCATCGGGAGCTGCCGGAAGACTTCCTTACAATAACCATTCACGATCATATTCACCGCGTCTTGAGTCGTGAGTCCGCGTTGGTTCAGGTAAAAAATCTGGTCTTCACCGATTTTGGAGGTGGTCGCCTCATGCTCGACCTGTGCGGTGGGATTTTGTACGTCGATGTATGGAAAGGTATGGGCACCGCAACGGTCACCGATCAGGAGGGAGTCACACTGGGAGAAATTCCGTGCGCCGTCTGCTCCCTTGAGCACTTTGACCTGCCCACGGTAGCTATTCTGTCCACGGCCTGCGGAGATTCCTTTGGAGATGATCGTACTCCGTGTGTTTTTTCCGATATGAATCATTTTTGTGCCGGTATCGGCTTGCTGCATATTATTCGTCAATGCGACGGAGTAAAATTCGCCAATGGCATTGTCCCCTTGCAAGATGACACTCGGATATTTCCAGGTGATGGAGGAACCCGTCTCGACTTGGGTCCAGGAGATTTTGGAGTTCCTCATGCATTTTCCGCGTTTGGTCACGAAATTATAAATGCCTCCCTTACCTTGCTCGTCGCCCGGGTACCAGTTCTGCACTGTGCTATATTTTATCTCCGCATTATCCATGGCGATGAGCTCGACGACGGCCGCATGGAGCTGGTTCTCGTCGCGCATCGGGGCGGTACAGCCCTCGAGATAACTGACATAAGCCCCTTCTTCCGCCACGATCAGGGTCCGTTCAAATTGCCCGGTATTTTTGGCATTGATCCGGAAATAGGTCGATAACTCCATCGGACAACGAACCCCTTTGGGGATAAAGACAAATGAACCGTCGGAATAAACCGCGGAGTTCAGCGCGGCATAGTAGTTATCCGTATAGGGCACCACGGTTCCCAGATATTTTTTAATCAGGTCGGGATGCTCATGACACGCCTCGGAGAATGAGGAAAAGATCACGCCTTTGTCGGCCAGTTGTTTTTTAAAGGTCGTATGCACCGAGACACTATCGAATACCACATCCACGGCGACCCCGGCGAGGCGCTCCTGTTCCTTGAGGGGAATCCCGAGTTTCTTATAAGTTTCGAGGAGTTTCGGATCGACTTCATCCAGGCTTTTGGGCGCGTCCTTGGCTTGTTTCGGCGCGGAATAATAGATGATGTCCTGATAATTGATCGGGGGGTAAGTAACATTTGGCCATGCGGGTGGCTCCATCGTGAGCCAGTGGCGGTAAGCCTTCAAACGCCATTGCGTCAGCCAATCGGGTTCATTCTTCTTTTTCGAAATGGCGATGACGACATCCTCATTGATCCCCGGCGGCAGGGTATCGGCATCGATCAGGGTTTCAAACCCGTACTTATACTCTTGGGAAACAAATTGCTCAATTGTACTGCTGGAATCGCTCATAAAATCTAGCTTATGGTTAGGCCGCCCGTTTAAAGCGGATAAAATTAATCCTATTCCGAATATACTCACTCACAGGGTCTTGTCAAACAAGACTATTTTAGTCTTAATAAGAGACTTAATCTCAATAGGCTTCAAGAAAACCTTGACCAGTCTCAATAATACATCATCATAATGAGACAAATCTCAAAAACAAGGCGTTTTTTCAGGGGAATTCGCCCACCCGGGTCGACTCATCAGTTTTGATACCGGAGCGGATACAAGTTTCCCCCACCTTCTTCATGACTCGCCAAAGCTATTCACCACGAAGATCACGAAAGGCACAAAAGATGGGGGGACGTGTCGGCCAAACTAATTCTGTAGGGCAAGCGGCCCTGCTTGCCGAGGGTCGGGGAGCTCATGCGTCCCCGCGTGCATCCCCCGAGGGCGTCCCCGCCCGATGGGGCCATGCAGGCCACGAACGGCCCTCGGGGCATTTGTCAAAAAACGGTGGCACGGGCGCCCGCCTGCAACACGCAGGGACTAAACTCCAGAAAAAATAAGTTTCTCGGGAAGTCCGCAAAGGACGCAAAGTTTTTCCGGTTTCCGCGTGTAAGGCGAGCGGCCCTGCTTGCCTGCCGGAGAAATTTTCTGGAAAGATATCTCAAATCGCTGCCTGCTCCTATCCCGTAATAAATCGTAGGTCAATCGTCATAATGTCCTCTGGCTTGGGGCTTAAATTCCAAGTGCATTCTTGAGATCTTCGATGGATTCAAATGCCCGATTTTTTGAATCAGGGGTAGTCAGTGCCTTCCGAAGGCGGGCAGCGTTCCTTGGGGAACTTATCAGTTT
The DNA here is from genome assembly GCA_034440155.1 of Verrucomicrobiota bacterium. NCBI lineage: Bacteria > Pseudomonadati > Verrucomicrobiota > Verrucomicrobiota bacterium. Next base: position 26,739 of record JAWXBN010000060.1, read on the forward strand.
TTCGGTGGTGTCCTGAGCGGCTGGTTTGGGCGGCAGGGTTTTCTCCAAGATAAACTCTTTTAATGTCATCCCGGAAAAAGTGGCCAAAGTCTTGATTTTCCGGCGCTGCTCTGGGTCGATTTCAATGGTGAGACGGCTCATACCATCAATATTGTCCAGATGGATGCTATGGTAAACCTTTCAGGCCGAACCCCGCAAGGATCTTGCACGTCTGGTCAACGACGATTAAAAGTGAGCACTGACGACAATTAAAAGTGACCAGTGGATGACCTGTGGTCCCGTCGGTAAAACCTGCGCTTGCAAAAAAGGCATCACCATCCCCGTCCACAATATCACTGTGGTCAGATATTTCCTGAAAGAGGATAAGTGTTTGTCTAATCTCAACATCCTCGGGTGATTTAAAAGAACTTATCCTCCCTCGGAAAGGAATTTGCTCGGGGCTTTCCAATGCGATTTTCTTCCAAAGCCCTTTTACACGTCCTTAACAATTTTGTTGTTGGTAAACATAATCGTTTAACAGGGGGGAGGGGAGATTTGAGGGGTGAAAGAGGGAAGGTGTAAACTCATGAAAAACTTTTTTATTCTTATACTGGTGACCTGTTTTACTTCGGTTTTATGTGCGGGGGAAGTCAATCTCCTCAAAAATCCGGGGCTAGATTTATTGGAGGATAATCCGAAACAGGCGGAGGGCGTCCCGGCCCGCGGGGTTAAGCAAATTGCTTTTTTTCTGGAAGGAAAAGATAATTCCGGGTTGATTTCGAAATGTTTTCGGGGCAAATTGTTTCGAGTCATACAAGTGTGAATCACAATTTCCCGGAGTAAACTAACCTTAACTTTCTTATCCTTATGAAAACCCTCGTAATCGATGTCGGTGGTACTCATGTCAAAGCGCTTGCAACTGGGAGGAGGGGGCCGATTAAGATACCTTCCGGCCCTAAAATGACTGCCCAAAAAATGGTCACTGAAATCATGAATGCCACCGCTGACTGGAAATATGATGTTGTCTCGATCGGTTACCCGGGCCCGGTGGTGCAGGGGTTACCGCTGAAGGAGCCGCATAACCTCGCCAAAGGCTGGGTCGGGTTTAACTATAAAAGTGCTTTTGGGCGCCCGGTCAAAATCATTAATGATGCGGCCATGCAAGCCCTCGGCAGTTACCAGGGTGGACGGATGCTTTTCTTAGGGTTAGGCACCGGGCTGGGGTCGGCTTTGATTGTGGAAGGGGTTCTTGAACCGATGGAGTTAGCCCATTTGCCCTACCGCAATGACAGGACATACGAGGAGTTTTTGGGTGTGCCTGCCCTAGAGAAGGATGGCAAAAAGAAATGGCTCAAACACCTTGCCGAAATCGTGACTATTCTGAAAAATGCATTCCAAGCTGATTACATCGTCCTCGGGGGAGGTAATGCGAGGCTGGTGGAAAAAATCCCCGATGGAGCCCGGTTGGGCGGGAATGAAAATGCTTTTCTAGGCGGATTCCGCCTATGGATGAAAGCTTACAACCGTCCAAGCACCCACCGATTCACCCATTAAACAATGGCTCATGCGGGGGTGGGGAAAAATAGGCTTTTTCTACTTGTCGGGATGGAGGTGTTTGGCGAGGAATCTCTCCATCGTGGCGTAGAACTCCATACGATTTTCTTCATTATGGAAACCGTGTCCTTCATCGTCCTTCACGAGGTACTCGACTTCGACGCCCCGTTTGCGGAGGGCCTCGACGATCTGGTTTGATTCCGCGATATTTACACGGGGATCTTTGGCACCTTGGACAACGAGGAGGGGGGCTTTGATTTTATCCGCGTGGAAAACCGGGGAGGCGGCCTTTAGCATATCGGTTTCCTTCTCGGGATGGCCGACTTGTTCATACATCATTTCCAGATAAGGTTTCCAGTAGGGGGGGATAGTTTTCATGAAGGTGAGGAGATTCGAGACACCCACATAATCGACACCGCAGGCATAAAGATCAGGGGTGAAAGCCAGTCCGGCGAGAACCGCATATCCGCCGTAGCTACCCCCGTAAATACCGACTCTTTTAGGGTCAGCGATACCTTGATCGATGAGCCAATGCACGCCGTCAGTGACGTCGTCCTGCATTTTTAGGCCCCATTGTTTGAATGAGGCTTCCCAGAATTTCCGGCCATAACCTGTCGAGCCCCGGAAATTAACCTGAAAAATGGCGTAACCCCGGTTGGCGAGGAATTGGACTTCGGGATTGTATCCCCAGCTATCCCGGTGCCAAGGGCCCCCGTGGGGATTTATCACGACAGGGAGATTTTTTGCCGGGCGGCCTTTGGGCAGGGTTAAATAACCATGGATCGTGAGGCCGTCGCGGGATTTGTAAGAGACGGGTTTCATCTCGGTGAGGTCGGCGGGGTTCAGCCAAGGACAGGCATTAGCGAGCTCCTCGAGTTTATCGGTCTGGACGTTATAGAGGTAATAAATGCCGCGCAGTGTGTCACTGGTGGCCCGGACGATAAAAAGGTTTTCAGCATCATCGGTGCCGGTAATCTGGACTTCGACACCGGGGAGGAGGGTTTGTAGGCGGGTAAAGATTTTCTCAATGACTGGGTCGAGGAATTTGCGGTTCACCTTTTCTTTTTCGAAGGTGATCGTCGTGAGTACCTTGCGTTTACGGGAATAATGCAGGCTCTCGACATCCACGTCGGGGTCTTCATAAAGGACTTCGAGCTCTTTACCGGTGGCCGGATCGATTTTGACTATGGCGGATTTATCACGCCCGAGATTTGAGGCCGCATAAACGAATTGGTTATCAAAGGTGAAAAACTGGGGGGAAATGCCCTCGCGGAAATTCGTCGTCAGGACGGTTTTGAAAGGTGCCTTTTCATTAGGGCGGTAGAGTAAACTGGTATTGACCCCGTCGGTGGTGGTCGCCATCCGGATTTTTCCTTCATGGTCGGTGATCCAATTGCCGATATTACCCGGATTTTCCGCGACCATATTCATCTTGCCCGACTGGATATCCAGCCGGTAAACGTCGAAGACTTCGGGGTTACGTTTATTCATCCCGATCAAGACATCGGTGTCACTAATATCCTCGAGGTTATCCACCATGCCAGCGCGGACTTTATCGAAAGGAGTGAGGTCTTTGGCCCCTGAGCCGTCAGGATTCGCCGAAAAAAGATGGAAATTCTCGTCACCGCCGAAATCGCGGGAATAAATGATCCGATCCCCTTTCCAGAAATAGGAGGATATATCCCGGTCTTTGAGGTCGGTGACACGGGTCGCCTCGCCCCCGGAGGTTTTCCGGACAAAAACATTCATCCGGTTTTCCCAAGGTGCGAGATAAGAGATGTATTGACCGCTTGGGGAGATTTGGAAAGCGGCTTTTTCGGGGTTACGGAAAAAATCTTTAAGCGGGATCATAGGCGGTTTTGGGGTGGTATTTTTCTGGGGGGAACAGGCCGTGGCGGCCAGTAAAAGGCTGAAGCAGGTGATGAGATTGCGTAAATGCATAGAGGAACGGATTTTAACACACGACCCAAGGGCAAGTTGCTCTCCTATTTTTCCCAATCCCGGATCACGGCGAGTATTTCTGTGGGGCTATCGACGAGGAGGTCAAAGGTGGGAATACAGTTTGTTTCCAGTTCCTTGCGGGAATGAATACCCCAAGTCACCCCGATACTGCGCATCCCGGCATTTTTGGCGGTTAATGCATCGACAGGACTGTCCCCGATATAGACGGATTCAGTAGTGCCGGGTGAGGCGGCCTTGGTGAGTCCCCGGGGATCGGGTTTCGGGGCGGGCATATCTTCTTCCCCGGTAATCGTCTCGAAATACGGGCCCAGACCGAGGTGATGGATGACTTTGCGGATCAGAGAGCCTTTGTTATTACTCAGGATACATTGTCGGAATTTAAGGGAGTTCATTTCCCGCAGCAGGGGTGTCACTCCTGCGTAGGGTCGGAAGAGGCCGGGTTCATTTTCCACCATGAGGTCGATGGTTTGATAAAACTCAGTAGCCATCTGCTCCGAGGTATCACCGTCATTGATCCCGGCGGCCATACCCATGCGCTGTGCAGTGGGCCATCTCATTTGCTCCACGATCTGTGCGGGAGTCTGCGGGAGGACCCCGTATTTGTGCAGGACCACATTTGTCCCGTGGACGACGGTGGGTAGGGAATCCATCAATGTCCCGTCATAATCGTAGATGAGTGTCGTAATCATGATGCCCCCTAAAAAAATAGTTTCCCTCAAGACTCGACTTTATCGTGGGAAGGAATGATTTCAATGGTATTTAAACCGTTTTTACGCCTATGATCTGGGGCTTATGGCGATCATTGGAAAATGGAATAAACTCAGAGTGCTCCGTGACACTTCTCCCGGTATGTATTTAGATGACGGTCATGGCGGGGATATCCTGCTGCCCGGAAAATATATCCCGCGCGATTTGCGTGAAGGTGATGACATCGATGTCTTTGTTTATCTCGACTCAGAGGATCGCCTGGTCGCGACCACCGAGAAACCATTTGCCACAGTCGGGGAATTTGCCGCCCTGCGAGTGGCGGGGATTAACCGCAATATCGGTGCGTTTTTGGAATGGGGTTTGCCCAAGGATTTGCTCTTACCCTTTCGCGAACAGCTCGGCCCGCTCCGTGAAGGGCAGACCGTCGTCGTCTATATCTATCAAGATATCCAATCCTCCCGCTTGGTCGGGACGATGCGCCTAAAAAAGCATCTCAGCCAGACCCCGCCCCCTTATACACAAGGCCAGGCGGTTAACCTCTTGGTGACGAACCCGACCCCGCTTGGATACAGTGCGATTATCGAGAATCAATACACGGGGTTACTTTTTAACGACCATTTGTCCGGCCCTCTCAAAGTCGGGCAGAAACTCAAAGGATTTATCCAGTCCGTGCGGCCTGACGGGAAAGTCGATCTCCGGCTCGATGAATCCGGCTACCAGAAAGTCATGCCCCTGCGTGATTTGATCCTCCTCGCCCTCAAGAGGAACCGCGGGCGTTTGGAGCTGGATGATAAAACCCCACCGGAAGACATCCGGGAACGTTTCGGTGTCAGTAAAAAAACTTTCAAACAAGCCCTCGGTGCCCTTTACAAGGAGCGCATCATTATTTTTGAAAACCAAGGTATCCGCCTGCTGGATCAGGATAGTAAAAAATAACGAGGGACTTTTGGCCCCCCCCCCTTCCAGAATGTGCCCATACACACGATTTGCCTACTAACAAGCGGGTTTGGCAGGGTTATCCCAACCGCCCGGGGGCATGATATGCCCGCCTTCCGTAGGGCCCCATGTGCCGGGTTCATAAGGATGAACCGCGGTGTTTGCTTTTAATGCCGGGTCCACAATGCGCCAGGCCTCCTCGACATAATCTTCACGAGCAAAAAGGGTCGCGTCCCCTGCGATGGCCTCTCCCAAGACACGCTCATAAGCATCTTCTTCTTCGGCTGTCGGGTGGTGGTTTTGGATGATTTCGGTGTATTCACTGGCTTTGTCTTTCAGGGGATTCAGGATATTCATCCCGAAAGCGATAATCACATCCGGGCTGATACGGAAACGTACGATATTGGGTTTGAGGTTAAAGCCATGGTACATACTGGGGGCTTGGTGGAGGGTGACGACGATTTCCGTGCAGGTCACAGGAAGACATTTCCCGGCCCGGATATAAAAAGGAACCCCGTGCCAACGCCAAGAATCGATATTCAGCCGCATCGCGCCAAATGTTTCCGTTGTCGAGTCGGCGGCGACCCCGGGCTCTTGGAGGTAACCGTTAAATTGGCCACGGAGGATGTCTTGGGGGCCGAGGGATTTAATGGCTTTTAGGACTTTGACTTTTTCATCACGGATGGACTCACTGTCGTCGCGTACTGGGGGTTCCATCGCGATATTGGCCATGAGCTGGAACATGTGGTTTTGGATCACGTCCTTGATCGTGCCGGTCCGGTCGTAGAAAGCGCCCCGGCCTTGCACGCCGAAATCCTCGGCCATGGTGATTTGGACACTCTTGATATGTTCGCGGTTCCAGAAAGATTCCATCAAGGTATTAGCAAAACGGCAGAAGACCATATTCTGGACGGGCCCCTTGCCGAGGTAATGGTCGATGCGGAAGATGTCTTGTTCCTCAAAATTACCCAAGAGAGTTTTATTGAGTTCACGCGCCGAGGCGAGATCAGTGCCGAAAGGTTTTTCGACAATCACACGGGCTCCTTTTGGGGCACAGCCCGATTTACCCAGCTGCTCGACGACCGTTGCGAAAAGTACCGGGGGAATAGCGAGGTAATGCGCGGGCCGGGATGATTTACCCAGCGCAGCGCGTAAAGTCTGGAATGTAGCGGGATCATTATAGTCCCCGTCCACATAACCCAGGAGGGAGGAGAGTTTTGCAAAGGCTGCCGGGTCGAGGCCCCCGTGTTTTTCGAGGCTGTCTTTTGCCCGAGCTTTGAGCTGGTCGAGATCCCATCCGGCCTTGGCGACACCGATGACCGGGATATTCAGGTGTCCCCGTTTGACCATGGCTTGGAGAGAGGGGAATATTTTTTTATAAGCCAAGTCACCAGTGGCACCGAAGAAGACAAGAGCATCGGAGGATATGAGGGGCATAAAGAAGGCCTTTGGAATAGGGTTAGTTAGATTGATTTTAATGTGATTCGGACGGAATTTGTATTTGATGATCGCCGAGGAGTTTTTTGATGTCAATTTATTTTGGTGTTACGTTTCAATTATCCGGTCGATGCATCACCGGAGGATCGTGATGGCTTATGAATCAGGAAATATTTCGGGTTCATCGTCGAAGCGGACAGGGCAGGTAAATTTTTTGCCCGAGTAGGATGGAGTGAGTAAAAAAGCGAGATGAGTCAATTCCAACGCAGTGACTGGGGCACCGTTGCCTCTAGCGGGTTTTCGCCCATGATTTTCCCGTAAACTCCTTTTTGAACGGCGAGAGAGGCAACGGCCTGTCCTAATAAACGTGGGGTCAGCGCAATGTCGTTAGACAGGTCACGGGCAAGGCGTTTGTCCCGTGCTGTCAGGACATGGCCCAGCCGCTTTCGTATGATGATACGTCCGGCAATGAGTGCTTTTACCCAAGATGAATCCCTGTGGTCAGACGTGACTATCATTTATCAACACAGCCCATCAAAGACCAGTAGATTCCGTGTCAACTGGTTCAACCGCGCAAATTGCGCGGAGGAATGTTTGGATGAGGCGGCATGTCTTGGGCGGACAGGCTGGGAGCTTGTCGAGGATTCTTGAAAATTCCCACTGGCAAGTTGCAGGCGGTGTGGTTTAATCGGGGGCAATGGAAATTATTGTCGGCATTATCGGGTTAGTGATAGGGGTGGTCATGACGTGGCTGATCCTGCGGGGACGCACACAAACCGCACTGGCCGAGGCCTCGTCGGCTTTACAGGCGCAAATCGCTACACTGGCCGCCCAGCTCCAGGAACGCGCCGCACAAATCGCCCGGGATCAAGAGCAATTTGCCGGGGAGAAACAAGCTCATTCCCGGACAGCTGCGCGACTTGCTCAAACCCAAGTGGAAATAGGACAGCTCACGATCCAGCTCGAAAATGAACGGCAACGTTCCACCGGCCAAATCGCCCTGCTTAATGAGGCCCAGACGAAATTATCCGATGCATTTAAGGCGCTTTCCTCGGAGGCCCTCCAGAAAAACAACCAGTCATTTCTCGACCTTGCCAAGCAGACGATGGAGTCCTTCCGAGAATCCGCCAAGGGCGACCTCGAAAAACGGCAGGAAGCCATTGTCCAGATGATTACCCCTGTGCGGGAGACCTTATCGAAATTTGATGAAAAAATCCAATCCCTCGAAAAAGACCGTGTCGGGGCTTACGAAGGACTGCGCCAGCAGGTCGCCCAATTAGCTGATACACAGACCAAGCTCCATGAGCAAACGGGCAATCTCGTGACCGCTTTGCGGAAACCCGATGTGCGCGGGCGCTGGGGCGAGCTCCAGCTTAAACGTGTCGTCGAGGTCGCGGGCATGGTCGAATACTGCGATTTCCAGACCCAGGAAAATGTGAATACCGAGGAGGGCCGACTCCGGCCCGATATGATTGTGCGCTTGCCCAATGGCCGCAATATCATTGTGGATGCCAAAACCCCGTTGGCCGCTTATCTAGAGGCTGTCGAAGCCAAGGATGAACCCACCCGTTTGCTCAAACTGCGCGAGCATGTCGCCCAAATCCGCACACACATGCGCCAACTCGGGAGTAAATCCTATTATGAGCAATTTGCACCGACTCCGGAATTCGTCGTGCTTTTCTTACCCGGGGAGTCGTTTTTCAGTGCCGCCCTCGAGCAAGACCCCCAGTTACTGGAGTCCGGAGCCTTGGAGAGTAAAGTCATCCTTGCCACACCCACGACTTTGATCGCCCTCTTGAAAGCGGTCCATTACGGTTGGCGCCAAGAGAAAATCGCCGAAAATGCCCGCCACATTTCCGAGCTGGGCAAAGAGCTTTACTCCCGCATCGGCACCCTCACAAAACATTTTGCCGACGTGGGCAAGGAGCTCGGCCAAGCTGTCGGCAAGTACAACGACGCGGTGGGTTCTCTCGAACGCAGCTATTACCCCAGCGTCCGCAAGTTTAAGGAACTCGGCATTACCAAGGACGGCGAAGACGTTGCGGAACTCACTCAGATCGAGAAACACCCCAAACAGGTGCGTGAAGATTTATTGTAATTGGCCATCAGGGTAGAGGAGTGACAGAATGAGTATAGTCATGGGCTGACAGAAGATATCAAGGGAACAAGGCCCCGAGAAAAATTAGAGAGATCAAAAAAAGAAGCCTCACCAGTAGGCTCAGGGGGTGGAAATGATAACGAATAATCAATCGTCTATAAAAAATTTTTAATTATAATAGCGCTGAAGCGATGATTTCGAATCTTTAACGGTAAATATACCACCATTTACCCCGTTTAGATTGACATGGTTAATAGAGGGGTGTAACCTCATTTCGGAGTCAACCCTATGAAAATAACACAAGCCGTAGAATACGGTATACTCGGAGTCATCTATCTCGCCCGTCAACCCGAAGGGCGATTGGTCATGATCGACGAAATCTGTGAAAGCGAAGGAGTCCCAAAAAGCTTCCTTGCAAAAATATTCCAGAGTCTGACAAAGTCCGGCATCATTCGTTCCCGGCAGGGAGCAGGTGGTGGTTTTGCACTCACACGTAAACCTGATGATGTATCAGTCTTGAATGTTATCGAGGCGATCGAAGGCAAAATAGCCCTCCAACGTTGTCTCGAAGATTTTCCTGACTGTCAGAAATTCGAGTCTTGCGCCCTGTCGGGTGTCTTGGCCGAGGCTCAGGCTGCTGTCGTCGATGTCTTTAACCGCAGGACTCTTGCTGATCTTATCCAGCAACGTACTCCTTATGGCAATGACATTTATTCGATCCAGCGTTAATTCTAAAGCCGCATTTGTGCAGGAGGAAGAGTGATCAATGACCCCTGCACCGATTTATTTTGATCATTTATCGTCCACAGAAATTTTGCCCCAGATCCTCACCAGTATGGGGCGTTTTTTTTCTCCCGCATTCTCCAGCCCGTGGAGTCCCCACACAGGGGGGAATGCCGCCCGGGAAGCTTTGGAAGAAGCCCGTAAACAATTTTGCGCATTAGTCGGTGCAGATGATTCTTATGAGGTGATTTTTACCGGTAACGGTTCAGAAGCTAATAACCTCGTGATAAAGGGCCGCGCATTTTCTTCTTCGAAAAAGGATGCGTGCCTCGTTTACACCGCCACAGACCATCCTTCGATTATCCAATCCATGCGTTTTCTTGAAAGTCTCGGATTCCGGACACGCAAATTGCCCGTGGATCCCCAAGGTTTTGTTGATCCGGTTGAATTGCGCCGGATGATTTGCGCGGACACCGTGCTGGTGGTGACGCATTTGGTTAACCACGACCTAGGCACACTCCAACCGGTCGATGAGCTTGTGCAGATGGCGCATAGTGCTCATGTGCCAGTTTTAATCGATGCGACTTATGGCGGGGGATGGAGGGATTTGAATCTGGCCGGATGTCCGGCCGATTTTGTCACACTGAGCCCGCATCGTTTCCACGGGCCAAAAGGTGTCGGGGTCCTCGTCAAAAAGAGGCATATCCCTTTGACCCCTCTTATTCACGGGGGGAATCAAGAGCATGAACTCCGTGCCGGGCACGAGAATATTCCGGCAATCCACGGGGCGGGCCTAGCGGCGGGATTCATCCGAGATCATCCTGAAAAATTTATCCGTAACCCTCGGGAACTCCAAAAGCTTTTTCTGGAGCAGATCGCCCCGATCCCGGGAATCAAGTTAAACGGGCCACCGATTGGGGACGATTTGCGCGCGGGTAATTCGCTGAGTCTATCGGTGGCTGGAGTGGATGCGGAGGAGTTAATACTGGTTTGTGACCGTTTCGGACTCCAAATCGCGGGGGGCAGCGCCTGTGTGAGCCGGACCGAAAAAATCCCGCACACTCTCCAAGAGATCGGGTTATCCGAGGATTCTGCACGTGGAACGGTATTAATGAGTTTTGGAATCACCAATACACCCGCGCAAATTGCCCCGGCGGCGGCGGTCTTTGCCAAGGCGGTGGAACGGGTCCGTTCACTTTCCCCGCGTTGGAGAATTTCCGGCGAAGTGAAGTTGCATAATCCCCCGTGAGCGTCTATTTTGGAGGCTTATGTCATCACCAGAAATCACCCTCGAAAAAATCCGCGAAGTCCTTTCGCAGGTTAAGTATCCCGGATTCAGCCGGGACATTGTATCATTTGGCCTGCTCAAAGGTGTCTCGGTGGAGCAGGAACCCTACGGCGTTTTGCTGGAGGTCACGACGACAGACCAGGATTTAATCGGACAAATCGTCAAAGGTGCTGGTGAAGCCCTTTCAAAGCTCGGACCGAAATTTGAAATCCGTATTTCACAGAAAAATGCGGCCCAAGCACCGGCTCAACCGGTCGCGGGCCATTCCCAGAGTATTCCCGGGATAAAATATATTATCGCTGTCGCGAGTGGAAAAGGAGGGGTGGGTAAATCCACCGTCGCCGCGAACTTGGCATCGGCCTTCCGGAAGATGAATCTGAAAACGGGTTTGCTCGACTGTGATATCTACGGCCCGAGCATGGGCCTGATGTTCGGGACGGCTGAACGTCCCCATGCAAATGAAGACCAGACGATCGAACCGGTGGTTCAATTCGGGATACGCCTCATGTCGATGGGGTTCCTTTTAGAAGCGGATGCCCCGGCGATTTTGCGCGGCCCCATCGTGACACGGTACACCCAGCAGCTTTTGAAACAAACCCGCTGGGGTGATCTCGATGTATTGGTCCTCGATTTTCCTCCCGGCACCGGGGATATCCAGCTGACGATCGTCCAGACGGTCGCCCTGAGTGGAGCGGTGATTGTCACGACCCCACAGGATATTGCCTTGCTGGATGCGAAAAAAGGTGTGGCTATGTTTCATAAAACAAATGTACCGATTCTCGGGATCGTGGAGAATATGAGCTACTACCATTGTCCAAAATGCGGGAACCGGGAAGAAATTTTCTCCCATGGCGGGGGCAAATTGCAGGCCGCTAAAATGAATGTCCCCTTCCTCGGGGAAGTCCCCCTGGACATCGCGATCCGTGAAGGCGGGGATAAAGGAATCCCCGTTGTCTTTGGACAACCCGAGAGTGAACACGCAAATTGTTTTATGCAAATTGCGCGGAATGTGTGGACCGATTTGGAGCAGGTGAAAAAATAAAATTAATCAGTAAGCTAAGAATTTAACCGGAGCAAAAGAATATGACTAAAAAAGAATCAAAAATCACTGTGGAACAAATTTACACCGCCCTCAAAAATTGTTTTGATCCGGAGATCCCGGTTAATATTGTCGATCTGGGATTGGTTTATGATGTGGTCTTGGAAGGTAATGATGTCCGGGTAAAAATGTCCCTGACGACTCCCGGTTGTCACATGGGCCCTTCCATCTCCAATGACGCGCAATCTAAGGTGATGGCTGTCGAGGGGGTAGAATCCTGCGAAATCGACATCGTCTGGGATCCTGCTTGGAATCAGTCCATGATCACAGCTGACGGCCGCAAAAAACTCGGGATGGTTTAGTCACGTTAATCCACACGTCTCCATGGTGACGATAGTTCTCGACTAATCAGCAAAAGAATCGATGAAGTCAGGATTTATGACCAAGCCTTGTCCGAAGGGCAAATCTTCAAATTCATCGGCAAAAAGGGTTAGAATCCTACGCCATCAGGTGAGCATCATTTGATTAGGGTGGACAGTGGTACCGTAAATGTTTTTGTTGAATGGAATATGAGCAAAAAAGCTTTGATTGTCTGGGGCGGTTGGGATGGGCACAAACCCAAAGAATGTGCACGACTTTTTGAAACCCTGCTGAAGGCGGAAGGGTTTTCAGTGGAGGTCTCCGACTCACTAGATTCTTTTCTGGATAAAGATAAATTAGCGGGATTAAGTCTGATCGTTCCGATGTGGACGATGGGCGAGATTACTGGAGAGCAATTTGCGGGCTTGAGTGCCGCGGTAAATTCTGGGGTCGGCTTAGGAGGCGTGCATGGCGGTATGGGGGACTCTTTCAGGAATAATTCCGATTACCAAATGATGGTGGGTGGGCAATTTGTCGGTCACCCGGGTAATGTCGTCAGCCATATCGTTCATATTACCGATCGCACAGATCCGATCACTGCGGGGATGAATGACTTTAGGCTGGAGACTGAACGTTACTACATGCATGTCGATCCGAGTAATGTGGTTTTGGCGACATTAACATTTGCCGGACACGAGGTCCCCGGTGGAGGCCAGCTCGTGATGCCGACAGTGTGGAAAAGGATGTACGGCCAGGGGCGTGTCTTCTACGCTTCCTGGGGTCATGACCCGAAAGATTTTGAAGGGGTTGAAGCTAAAGAAATCGTCCGTCGTGGATTGCTCTGGGCGGCGAAATAGTTTTTCTTTTTTTCGAATTGTTCCTAGTCTATCGTAATGAGTCAATGGTTGACATTCAGGCGGCAGCTCGAAGTGGCAGGATTCCGCATTGCTTTTTTGCTGGTGCCGCTGATTCCTCGTTTTGCGGTTTATCCCCTTTCCCGCCTGCTGGGGAGCTTGGCTTATCTCGTTGATCATAAAGACAGGAAAATCGCATTGACGAATCTGGAGCTGGCATTCGGGCCATCCATGACGCCTGCCCAGCGTGAGCAAATTGCCCGGAAAGGATTCGAGCAATTTGCCCAGGTCATTATCGACTCGTTATGGTGCCGGAATCTCAAGGCATCAAATATCCGGAAATACATGGACTATGAGGAAGGCAGCCTGGAGCTTTATGAAAAACTCGCCGCACGTGGCAAAGGGGTGATTTTCCTCGGGATGCACTACGGTAATTATGAGTGGATGAGCTTGGGATTTGGTTTTTATGGATACCCATCCCATGTTGTCGTGCAGGAACTCCGTAATCTCAAAGTCAATGAACTCTTTAACGAAGTGCGTGTGCGTTGCGGACACCGCTTGGTCTACCGCAAAAATGCGGCGGTAAAAATTTTTAAGGCACTGAAACGGGGCGAACCCCTCGGGTTACTCGTTGATCTGAACCTGAATGAATGGGAAGGACCGATTGCGGCCGAGCTTTTCGGGAAGCTGGTCCATGCAAATCCATTGCCTGCATTACTGGCTCTCCGGACGGGGGCGGCATTATTAGTTTCCCGGACATATTGGTGTGAGGAGAGGGGAAAATATCTCACGGTTTTCGGTCCGGAAATCCAATGGACAGAACAGGAAACAAAAGACCAGACCATCCGTGTGATTACGGAAACTTATATATCGATTTTTGAAGAGTTTATCCGTCAAGCTCCCCACCGTTGGTTATGGAGTTACAAACGCTGGAAATTCCGCCCGACACAAGAACTTCATGGTTACCCCGCTTATTCAAAGTACTCCAAAATATTGCATGAGTGGCAGAAAGTCACGGAATCGTAACGTGCGTAGTTCTTGCTGGTTGGAGGGTCGGAGTGTATAGATGCTCATTATGTCACAGAAGATATTGATTGTTGATGATGAGCCGGATGTTGTAGATCTTGTATCGTTTAATTTAAAAGGGGCAGGATTTTCTGTGGTCACTGCTGGTGATGGAAATTCCGCCCTGCAAATGGCCAAAGAGCATGTTCCATCCCTGATTATTCTCGATGTGATGATGCCCGGTATGGACGGGACGGAAGTTTGCAAGTTCCTTAAAAAAGACCCATTAACCTCCTCGATCCCTGTGGTCATGCTCACGGCTAAAGGCGAGACGGTGGATAAAATCCTGGGATTGGAACTGGGTGCGGACGATTATATTACGAAACCTTTTAGTCCGAGGGAATTGGTTTTGCGGGCGAAATCCATTCTTAAGAGAAGGGGATCAGAAAAGATAGAAGACACCCTCATTGTCGGTGAAATCACCCTAGATCGCGCGAGGCACGAGGTTTTTATCAAGGGGAAAGCCATTGTTTTAACCGCTACGGAATTCAAGCTCTTGAGCCTTTTAATCGAGAGAAAAGGCCGAGTTCAGAGCCGGGACCGCCTCCTGCAAGACGTTTGGGATTACTCCTCAGCGATCGATACACGGACAGTGGACACCCATGTCAGGCGTTTACGCAAAAAACTCGGCAAAAACGCAAAATTAATCGAGACGACAAGAGGTGTTGGCTATCGGATCCTGGATCCTGTATAGTACGGCCATGAGTTGGATTACTTTTATCATCTTGGTTCTTCTAATGTGGGCGGCGTTTTATTGGTATTACAGCCGTAAACAAGCCCGATGGATAAATTTGCTCAGTGCTATCAAGGATCTTTCCCTTGGAAATATGAATATTTCCGTACCACGCCCGGATAGTAAAATACACCTCGAAGCGGCCGGTTATGTCGATGAAATCAAGGGTCAACTCATCCGGCTCCGGAACCAATGTTCTGTAGAGGTTTCTAATTTACGGGGTATCCTCGACTCCATGACTGAAGGTGTCATGGTCGTTGATTCATTCGGGAAAATCCGGTTGGCCAATGAGCAATTAGTCCGCCTGTTTGGGCTCGGCAATGACCCCAAGGGACAAAGCCTCATGGAGGCCTTGCGTAACCACGCGATCTATGATGTCTTCCAGAAAGCTTCAAAAGTCGGAAAGGTTTTGGGCGAGGAAATCACTATGGGCCACGGGCAGGAATTATTTTTCGAGCTTAATGCCCTCAAGCTCCAAGGGGAGGGTGACCAGTTTAAAGGCGTCGTCTTTGTCTTCCACGATATCACCAAGATTCGGCGGTTAGAGAATGTCCGGAAAGAATTTGTGACCAATGCCTCCCACGAGTTACGGACCCCGTTATCAATTATCAAAGGTTATGTCGAAACCCTCGCAGACGGGGCTATCGATGAACCTAAAACCGCCCGGAAATTCATCGGGATCATGCAAAAACACACCGAACGCCTTGCCGTACTAATTGAAGACATGCTCGAGCTTTCGCGAATCGAATCAGGCCGTTTGGATATCCGTCTAGAAATGGTCAAGGTACAGCCCATACTCCTGCGGGTGATCCAATCTTTTCATTCCCTGACAGACCGCAAAAAAATCAATATCTTTTCAAAGGCTAATCCCGGGAATATCGAATGGAAAGTGGATTCAAATTTGATTGAAAGGGTGATTTTTAACCTCGTGGATAATGCGATTAAATATTCCCCTGATGGCGGGGAAATCAGGATTGAAACAACGGTTAATGACCGGGATTTCCTATTTTCCATCTCCGATAACGGGCCCGGCATTCCCAAAGAAAGTATGGAGCACCTTTTTGAGCGCTTTTACCGAGTGGACAAATCCCGTTCTAACGACTCGGGGGGGACAGGCCTGGGGTTAAGTATTGCCAAACATATTATCGAAAACCACAAAGGACGTATCTGGGTGGAGAGTACATACGGTAAAGGAGCTGCTTTCTCTTTTACAATACCTCGTTCCTAGAAAATAGTCTGGACGTATTTCTGTAAAATGTGAGATGATAAAACTAAATGATAGGAGAGATTTTTCTTTGAATAATATCCAAGCACATAGTTTGAGCGAAATCAGGAAAGTGGTTCGAAAACTCACAAGTGGACATCATTTGGGGGTACTCAGTTGTGTTGATCCCTTTGGCCGCCCTCATTCATCCTGGATGGGCACCGTTTATGCCGAAGATTACCAGACAATCGTCGCTATTTCCTCACCCGAAGGCCGCAAGGTCAAATATATCGAGCAAAATCCACAAGTGGAGTGGATGGTCGCGGATGAACAATTATTCCACGTCGTTTATTTCAAAGGGGTCGCCCGGATTATGGAAGACGCTGCGGAAATTAAAAAAGCATGGAATGATATTCCTGACAAAAGCCGCTCTTATTTCCTTCGTTTTCAGGATCGTGGGGTCGGATTCAAGATTATTGAGACAAAAGTTAAAAGTGTCGAATACCGGGTCCCCACGGAAAATATCTTTGTAGAGGTTGCGGTTTCTGATCTGGCATGATAACCTTCCGGGAGATTTATGGATGTTCAAACCGCTGTATTATGTGATAGTGCTGCCGATTATGGCGGGAAACTTTGTGTTTTAGGGGCTTTCGACACGATTTGGGCTCGGCAATTCCCCGCAGTCCATCCATTTTGTTCAGTAGCCATCAGGGTTGTCTTCCGTGATGTCGATGCGGGCAAACATAATATGAAGATCCAGATGATCGATGATGATGGACGTAATCTTGTCCCTCCTATCGAGGGTGAGATCAATATTCAACTACCCGAAAATGTATTTTTCCTGAGCCAGAATTTTGTGCTGAATCTCCAGCAATTCAAGATCGACCAAGCGGGACAATATTCCGTCGATGTCAGTATGGATAAACATATCATTGCCCGCATTCCCCTGCAAGTCATCAAGGTCGATCAAATCCCGCCTTTCCACCATCCGCCCAAAGATTCAGGTTTTGAGTAATGCCTAGACTAGTCTCATGCGATAAAAATCAGGTTTGTCGCTCGCGCGCAATTTGCTATTGATTAACTCTCCCATTGGCGCGTGATTTTTTAGGACTCACGGTGTACCGGGCCCATTATTATGGAATTCACCTCAATCAAGCGTCCAAGGAATGTCGGCTGGGTACGTGCAGCGGCCTTGCTTTATGGTGATTGGGGTACCAGTAAGGCCTATGTTATCGGTATCGGGTTTGCTTTGGCTGGATATGCGGCTTTACCCCATCTTTTGGCGGTAGTCCTGCTGACAGCCATCGTGGGCATTAATTATATATGGGTCTGTAAATGTTTTCCCAACGGGGGAGGGGTTTATTCCGCCGCACGGGTGCATTCACAGAAACTAGCCGTCTTAGGGGCCTTGCTACTGACGGCTGATTTTGTGGTCACTGCTTCATTGAGTTGCTTGGAGGCATTCCACTACTTTGGTTTTCCCTCCGAAGATGCCCGGCGAATTGCCATCTTTGCCATTATAATCATCGGGATCATGAATGCCTATGGGCCGAAATTTACCGGGAATCTCGCCATTTATTTGGCTTTCCCGACAGTCGTGCTCATTATTGTCCTTTTGATTTTCGGGGTTCCCCATATTACCTTTGACCACCTCCAAAAGCCCCAAGGGGGAATCCTCCATAATTGGATGCTTTTTGCAGGAATGATTTTAGCCCGACTTCCGCTACTGGCGGTGAAAAACGGTTTTTTTGGGGTGAATTTTGGGGATAATATTTTGTAAGTGGTTGATGTTGAGGGGAGGCATTTTTGAAAAGGGCGTGTAGTGGCGACCTACCCCCTATTCAATGCGGATAAAAGCCGTTAATATGGGCTGATGTATTTGA
>JAWXBN010000061.1 GCA_034440155.1 Verrucomicrobiota bacterium
ACCATATCCAATAGAATAATAATGTCTTATTTTGATTAGACATTATACAGATTTTCTGTCGATTGAAGATGGAATTTCACTCAGTATGCTTCAAGTTAGTATTTATCTGGATGGTCTTTTTAAAAGAACAGCATCCATTGATATAGAATAAATAAGTCCCACGCACTTGATCGAATATAAACGGGAATTATGAAGAAATATATTAATGGTATGCACTTTAGATACAATTTAATGAGTATTTTGATGGGGGTTATTTCCCTCCAGTGGGGGCAGGTTTTTGCTGCGGCCATCCAAGCGATTCCCTAACACTCCACCAAGGCCCTCCTCATGCTCTCTATTCTTAGAGAAAAAATCTGTCAACATATTCACCTCACCATGAATTATCACCCCCTCCACCTTGATCGCCTCAGCAGGAGGCACCCCCTTTATCTCATATTGGTGACAATGACTTTTTTGGTTCATTCCCGCTCCGCTGACTACGTGTACACGGGCACTACCAATATCATCGCTAATCCGGACCGGCAGATTTTGACAATACGACCCGGTTTATGATCAGTAATACCATTTGGCTGGATACCGCTCCAGCTATCGGACGCACAGTGGTTGAGAATATCTACAAACTTAATGAGTTCACGAATTCCGCCATCAGTTCGAGCTATTTGGACAGCCTTCAGACGGATTTTGACCTGATGCGTTCGCGTGGACAGAAGCTGGCCCCGACCTCCACCTATGACTGGATTTCACCTGTCACAAACGATGTGCCCGCAGCAACGGTGATCGGGCATCTTGAACAGTTAGCTACTATTTTAAATAGCAATAAGGATGTCATGAGTTTTTTGAATCTTGGCTTCATAGGCCGTTACGGAGAAATGCACACGTCCTCAAGCGGACACACTACCCCCGGGGATGTTACCTTCACGGCATCTGGCTTGCAAATTGTCGATAAAGTCATGGAAATCATGGCTGTGGATCGTATGTGGGCGGTTCGTTATCCAGATCAGTTATCCCAACTCTATACCACACCACTGGATTCATCCTTGGCCTATACGACCAATATTCAGGCACGTTTGGGTTTCAGTAACGATGGACTTATGCATGATGAGACCCATTTGGGAACCTTTACTAGTCCTTCAGGTGAGCCCATTCGCTAAGATGCTCAGACAAATTATGTGGGTCAATCAACTCAGTACACCGTGAGCGCCGTTGAGATGGCACCCAGTTCTCCTTACTCCGATAATGGAGCTTTGGCCCTCAGTGAAATTAATGCCTACCATATTTCCATGCTTCAGGAAAACGAGAGTGACGGAGGGGTGGCGTGTACTTGCGGCCTGGGACTCCCAAGGTTTGTTGGATGATGTGGAGAATGCCCTCGGCTACCGCTTCCGTCTCATTTCCTCCAGCATTCCCTCTTTTGGCGAGCAGGGTGAAGCGGTGTCCTTGAATCTGATGATGGCCAATGATGGATCAGCTCGTCCTTTCAATCCGCGCGATATGGAGATTATTTTACGGAACCAGTCCACATTACAGGATTATTCTTTTGATGTCGCCCTCGGAGACACACGTCTTTTCCTCCCGGGAGCTGGTGAGACTAAAACGCTCAATCTTTCATTCGTATTGACCACAGGAATGGCACTGGGAGATTACGATCTCTTTCTCAATCTTCCTGACCCTGAGGTAACCCTGGCGGGGATTGCCGACTACAGCATCAATCTGGCTAATGAAAACCTATGGGAAAGCACGGCCGGGTATAACAGCCTGCAAGCCACCATTACAGTCCAAGCCGTCCCCGAGCCCTCTCGGTGGGCGCTCTTCCTTATCGGCGTATTAGGGTTGTTGTTTTTTTGCAGAATATCTTGGTTAAGGGAATCATCTTTGTCAGGATGTGTGACCAATGAGTAACGTATGGCAGCTGCTTCAAGCTTGCCGTCGACTGAAATTCTTTCCAGTCGTGTGCGTATTTTTGTTTGCATGCATACAGACGATTCATGCGCAGATGACCTATTCTGAGGCGACTAACTACGCTCAGACCTACCTGACCCAGTACGGCTACACTTGGGACGCTGTATCGAATTCGGTCCGGCATTATGACGGCACCTACCGTCCGCGGGAAAACGCCTATTATGCCAAAGTACTGTTGGAAACGGGTCGCGGCGAAGCAGACATTTTGGGTAGGGCAGAACTGGCGCTTGGCAGCGTTTTTAATAATCAGTTTACAAACGCAGCCGATCCCACTACCTACGGTCTCTTCAAAACCACGTCAACTGACACGAGTCTTTCACAGGTAAACCTCGTCTTGCATGACTTTACCGAACGAACCCTTCTGGAGATCCGCCAGACGTCGCAGTTCACAAACCTCAATACTTCCCTTCAAACCCGTTTTGATAGCAACACCCTCAATGGAGCCAACTGGACGGATACCTACCGGAACCCCGGGTGGAAAATTAGCAATCAGGATCTCAATGAGGTTTACATCAAGATCATCGCGGGGCAGACCTATAGCAATTCCGCTCTCTTGAATGCCGGCCTGACCCAATGGCAGACAACGTATGCCAGCAACAGTGCCAATGGTGGAATGGTGGAATGGTGGAATGGTGGAATTTAACACTCCGGGCTACATCCACGTCCAGATGGGAGTGCTGAACTCCCTGATCCAGGACTCTACCAATGCCTCGGTCCAGGCCCAAGCAACGCAGCTTTATACCAATCTATGGGATGAGGTCGCCCGGCATTATCACCAGCCCAGTGGGCAATTAGCAGGGCCGCAAAGCAGGAATTACGGAGATGTCTTTGGATATGTATTTGAATGTTATCTTCAGGACTCGATCAATCAACCTCCACTATCGCAAACACTCGGGGGAGGCCGCGATTACCTTCCCGCTCCGTCGAATCTGATGGGCTACTTCACCAATGCATTAACCGTCTCCCGGACAGAAGTCGATGTGTTTGTCAAAGGTCCTGAAGTCGTCACCCGGACGGATGCGGTGCACCCCTACCAACAGGAGGGTATTGTCCCGATCATAGGTACCACCTATTTGACCCCGACCTATTCTGTCGGTTCCTTGAATCTCTCCCATATCTTCCACGAAGACACTTCCGGAGAAAATAAACGCCCCCTGCTCGCAAACTTTGGCACGACCAACGCCCAGAGTGCTTGGGTCATGGACATGATGCTCAATGGAACCAATTTCAGCCATCCTCTGTTTTTTAGTGCCCAGAATGGTGGGGACATTATTGCAGGCTTAACCATGACACGGAATGCCAACGACTCGTTTAACAACCTCCCGGTGACAAGTTTTTCAGGAAGTGATTTAAGGATACGATTCATGCTTGAAGGCACCGCGGGAGCAACGAACTTCACCATTCCTGCCAGCCTTGATTCCCCTACCACAGTCAATCTCGGTAGCTTCCGCCTCACCACCCAGCTTCTTTTTCAGAATCTTGACCAAGCTAACGTTCCCTTTCTCGCTAATCCCTACTGGCAAGTGTCTCAGTCTGGTGGAAACTCCTTCCTCGACTTGGTCCTCTACAACGGAAGTATGACTAACTTTGATCTTTCCGCCATGCGAACGGGGTTGATCGCCTTTGCCTTTCGTTTTGATGATTCCGGTTCGGGAGCCATCGCGGGACTGACGACAAATTCCGGAACGAATTGGTTTCAAACCCAATGGGGAAATATCGATCTTGTCTTGCCGACATCCGTGGGTGATATTCATTCAGTTGCCCGCGATTTTCGTTATTTGAATTCCAGTAACGGGATGTGGATAGGTCTGGGCACTAATGCCACATGGGGAGGGATCAGCAACTGGCAGACCCAGCGGAGCATCGGCGGGGCCTTTTACACCAACGGTGCCTTGGCGCAGGGGATGGATGCCACCTTTCTGAGCCCATACGGGAGCGGCACGTTGATCGATATGCAGGGCACCCAATCGGTCAATAATATCGTTATCGCAAATAATTCCGATATCACGATGAGTAACGGAGCGCTTTTCATTAATGGGTCTCTGACCAAGAGCAATGCGGGTACGGTGACCATGCTCAATAACTTGACAATGCTCAGTACACAGGCGTGGAATATTCAAAATGGGACACTGATCGCAGCAGGTCAGATCGGGGATGGCTGGACAATCAATCCGACCAACTACAGCAACAGCTATCAGGATTACGGCATTACCAAGACAGGGAATGGGACTCTCGTGCTTTCGAACCCGACCAATTCCTTTGGAAATGGCGATCTGGCCTTTACAAACATACTGGTCTCTCAAGGAACTTTGATTGCCCGGGCTGATTCGGGAAACTTGGATCTGAGTGGAAATTCCAATGTCACTAAAAATACTGTTTTTGGACGCTTTGACGGAAAGTATGATCCACGAGTGTATATCGATGGAGGAAGCACTCTGAAACTGGAGGCTGTAAACGGCAACATTATCATGTCTTCAAACTTTGCTGCTAATACAAGGATGCGTTTTATTTTTCTGACTAACGGAGGAACGGTTGACATCTCTACACCTCTGACCTCCGGCGTGGATCGACGCTTCCTGATTAGAACCGATAATACGGGGACGAATCTTGCCGTATTCAAATATGGCTATAAAATGGGTGGGACAAATGCTTCTGACAGTGGATGGACAGCCACCTCGGGCGAGCGTAGTTTATTGATAGCTAATAATCCCAATGGTACGGGAAATCTCGTTTTTGACCTTTCTGGCGGTGGAACTATGCAGGTCATGAATCCATCAACAAATGCTCTTGGGAGTATTAATTTTGGCGGACACACAACAATTCGTGGTGTGGCCGGCGGTGTTTACACGACGGATGACACGTCCCAGACGGTGGGGGCATGATTAGTTTGGGGCTATTGGCTCTTTATCATCGGAGGACGGGGGATATTGATGATGTCCAGAATAAAAAGGAGATGTGATTTTTCCTGTATGAGCTTGCCTTTTACAGGAAGAGCATAAATATAGCAGTTTATGCAAGATGTGGATTCCTGTTATATTTTTTGTCCGTCCCCGGTGGTTAATGACCGGATATTTGAATCAATTGCTTTAATCTTACCACCGAATAAAATCATCAAATGTGAGAGTTTTCAAAAACTTTTAGCGACTATTTCGAAAAAAGGCTTTTCCAGTGGGCTGGTGATTTTGGAAAAGTCGCCCATGTCCGAGTTTACTTTTGATGCTCTCCGCAAAGAGCTTAAAAATAAAAACTCTGATTTACTTGTTTATGACCCCTTGACGGAACAGGATATTTTCACGGCACTTTTGGACATTTTTTATCCGCAGGAAAGGAATGGCGGGTTTATCTGTACATTACCGGAGTTACCCATCTCCCACATTATCCACATGCTTTCACTGACAGGGGTGGAGTCGATTTTTGAAATCAAGGATAGCCATGATAAAAAAATCGGTCACATCCGGATCTCGAAAAATAGGATACGTGCGGTCCGGACAAAAGATTACCACGGCATACAGGCCCTTAAAGCAATTTGCAAATGGAAAAAGGGAACGGTTCAGCTTGTGGAACCGGATAAAATGATCGTATTCAGCAAGGAAGATTCACTCAAGGAATACGCCACCGATTATATCCTCCTGAAAATCATGCATGACATTGATGCACTATAAGAGGGGACCGAGCAGGCGCACGGTATTATCAAGCAGACGATGGCGGAAGGGACGTTTCCTCCACACGGCTAAATCAATAAAGGTGGATTTCTGGAGGTAAGACTCTTGAAGGGTTGCGATTTTTGTAGCAAATTGCTGGTCAAATATCAGGAGGGTCACCTCGAAATTTATCCAGAAGCTGCGTTGGTCGAGATTAACCGAGCCGAAGAGGCAAAATTCCCCGTCGACAAGGACACTTTTAGTGTGCAGGAGACCACCGTTGAATTCAGCAATTTTCACTCCGGCGTCCAGCAAGTCGTCGTAATTTGAGCGACTGGCGTAGAAGACAAGCTTCGAGTCGTTTTCCTTCGGAAGGATCAAGATGACATTGACACCCCGGCGTCCAGCAGTACAGAGGGCTGTGAGCATTTCCTCACCCGGGACAAAATAAGGGGTGGTGATGACTAGTTCCTTTGTGGCTGCATAAATGGCTGACAGCATCATGTCATGGATGACATTATGGTTTTGGTCGGGGCCGGAAGGGATAGTCTGGATGACGTGTTTTCCGCAATTTTGAATTTCGGTTTGGAGTCCGTACTCGGAGACGGATGGCCTGGTGCCGGCTTCGATCTGCCAATCCCCTAGGAAGACCCCTTCGAGACTCTCGACGGCGGGTCCCTCGATCCTGACGAGGGCATCCACCCAGTGGCCTACTCCCATATTGGTTTTAAAATACAGGGGATCCGCCATATTCATGCTACCTGTGTAAGCGATTCTTTCATCGATGGTGACGATCTTACGATGGTTGCGGACATCTTGGCGCCAAAGCAGGGCGTGGAAAAAATTCGCATGGAGCGCCTCGACGACTTTGATCCCGAGTCCGCGTAATCGGAGGGGTTCTCCACTCTTGAGGAATGCAGAGCTCCCGATGGAATCGACCAAGAGTCGGCATTCCGCCCCGCGGGCCGCGGCACCGATGAGGGCTTTGGTTAATTCATCGACCATTCCCCCCGGTTGGAAAATGTAGAATTGAAGGTTGCAACAGTTTTTGGATTCATTGATGTCCCGGATCAGAGAGTGAAACGACTCCTCGGCATCACGCAGAAGCTCCGTTTGATTGCCAGTGAGGGCTGGAAAGCCGGTTGTGGAATAGGCTTGTTGCACGAGTAATCGAGCCACGGGCGGAAGGGTATCGATTTCCGCGGGCACCCGGGGTTTGAGTGAACGCAGCCAATCAGTAAAGGGTTTCAAAATATGGGAAGTTTTGAGAGCCCTTCTCTCACCAAGGCGGACCTCGCCAATAAGAAGATAAAGGAGGATACCTATATAGGGTAGAAGGAACATGATCGAGAGCCACGACAGTGACACTCCTACTGGGCGGCGGCGCATAATGACGCGTATTCCAAAGAGCACCATGAGTGTCCAGTGGACCAGGAAAAATAGCAGCGTAAAGATGCTGAGATCTTCAAAGTTAAATTTGACTATAAGCAGCATGTTTCGGATATTGCGCATATCTCATAGAAATGTCGAATGAGATTTACCGTCGTAAAATCCTTATAACAAACCCCATCAAACTTATGATGAATATCAAGAATCTCGTCACCCTTGATTTACCCGAAGTGACCGCTTACAAAACCATGCGCCTTGCCTAAATCCACCGTGCTGTAGGGATTCTTGTCGTCGAGGGGGGGGGAGAGAAAACCGTCCGGCGTTTACTCGAAAGCAAATTGCGCGTGTGCAATTTGCTCTTGCCTGACAAATGGCTAGAGGAAGACCAGTCATTAATCCACTTGCCTGAGGGAAAGAAGTGCGGTGCCGAGCCATTCAATAACGTCTTGGGGGAGGATACCCTCGAGACAACCGCGTTGGCGTGCGGCCAGATCGGCGGCTTTTCCGTGCCACCAGACGGCGAAGCGGGCGGCTTCACAAGGATTAAGTCCGCGGGCGACTAGGGAAGCGATGATGCCACAGAGGCTGTCGCCTGATCCCCCGGTGGCCATGCCGGCATTTCCCGTGCTGTTAAAAAAGCGTGGTTGCTCAGGGGAGGCGATCACTGTGCGTGTGCCTTTCAGGATCAGCGTGCATTGGTAGGTGTTCGAGAAAGTCGTCGCGATATCAGGGCGGTCTTTTTCTTCAAATGGATTATCGCCCAAGAGCCGGCTCATTTCACCCGGGTGCGGGGTGAGGATCAGGGGTTGGGGGCAGGTTTCCAGAAATTTCATATTCTTGGAGAGGATATTTAAGGCGTCGGCATCGATAATCACAGGCACAGGGGTGAGGACGAGTACCTCGGCGAGCAAATTGCGCGAAAAATCATTCATGCCCAAGCCCGGCCCGATGACCACGACGGAAGCTCGCTCGAGGGCTTTTTCAATGGCTGAGGGATTCTCGAGGCTTTCGATCATCACCTCCGGCCATGCCCGTGCCGCGACTTGTTCGACAATTTCCCTATGTGTGGCGATTTGCACCAGTCCCGCTCCCGCCCGCAGGGCGGAATGTGCGGCCATCACAGGAGCACCACTCATGCCGAAACTCCCCCCGATAATCAGGACCCGGCCATAATCATTTTTATGGGAAAGGGGGGATCGGAAACGTGCCATGGGTTTAAGATCGGTGGCGGTGATTAATTCATCACAAGCGATATCCGGTTGTGACTCGAAAAGGGGTGCGACTTCGATGCGTCCGACCCAGTGGCTGAATTCCTCTCGGACCAAGATTGTTTTTGGGAATCCGACGGTTATGGTGAGGTCTGCTTCAAAGGCGACGGGTTGGTGATCCTGATCATCCAAGGAATTTAATCCGGTTGGCACGTCGAGAGCGACGGTACGGAAAAAACGTTCAGATTTTTGTTGGTTAGCCGTCTGGATGAGATTGAGGATGGGATCGCGGAGAGGGCCGTCTGCCCCAATGCCCATAATGGCATCAATGAGCACGCCATTTTCCGGAGGCCAAAATATATTTTTGACGTCGGTGATGATCGTGAGGTTGCCTTTGTGTGCAACGGCTTCTAATTCTGCGAGTTTTTTCTTGGGCAGATCGGCCAGTTGCTCACGGGGAAAAACGAGATTTACCACGACTGATTCACCGCTATCAACGAGTATTCTGGCCAAGACCAAGCCGTCACATCCGTTATTGCCTTTCCCGATTAAAAATGAAAAAACACTCACCGTATTCTGTCCGTAATGGTGAAATTCACGGAGGAAAACAGCCGCGATATTTCCAGCGGCCGTTTCAATAAGTTGTTCCTCACTGATTCCAGCATTGATCTCGGCTTCTTCTAAGGAGCGGATTTGGTCTGGGGAAAGGAGTTTCATTGTAGATGAGGGGAGCGGGGATTGTCGACTGATTTTGTCGGAAGAAGGGGGTGAAGTCGAGCTTTTTGTCGTGGGAGGATGATGACTTACTCGATTTGGATTTTGGGGAAAATCCGGGCTTCGGGGTTGAGGGCGATACCCGCTGCACCGTTGGAAGAGTCCGTGATCAGGATATAATCAAGGAAATCAGTTTTTCCTGAGAGGTATCTTGCAAAATCGTCACTGATATCGCAGGAGATTGACCCGTCGGGAGCGGATTGACTCAGATTTAATGTGGCTAACGGGGTAAGACTGCGGTCACTGCTTCCATTTGCCCCGGGCAATTCCCAGGGGGTATCTTTGGATTGGGATGTCCACGAGGTCTTTTGGATAGTCTCAGCGGCATTTGAAAGGTTTTCTCGGATTCTCCCCGGTAGAAACCCCGGTCGGTTCCCATCCTTGATGATGCCGCCATCGGCCATAGCCTGTTTTATTTTATTTGAAATAATGAAGATGGGTTTTTTAAGGGAATAAAGTGAGATATTAACCGGTTGATCCCCTTTAATTTTGAGGGGGATCACGAGGGTCGCTGTCAGTCGCTTGCCGGAATCGAGCATTTGTTTGCGTACGGTTTCGTACATTTGTTGGTTAGGTTTCTCCACTGAAAAAATGACCCTGCTTCGTTCAGAAATAACAGGGATGTTGCTTTGCGAGGGGTCCGGGGAAATGGTGGCAAAAAGGATTCGACGGAAATTGAACGTCCGCGCGTCGTCTGGATCTGGGATGGAGGTCGGGTTCTCCGGAGGATTATTTGATTGTGTCGGGGGAAGAGGTTCCGGGTTCGAGTGAGTTTCGACTTTCCGGTCTGGGGCTTTGATTGACGGGGTGGATTCGTTATTAGGTTGTTTATTTTTCGATGAAAGATAGACCCAGACACCGGCGATGATTAATACGATTAAGACAATAGCCGATAATACAAGGGGGAGGGCTGTTCTCTTTTGGGGGGATTGTTGGGCGGCTTTAATTGTCGATGGTGTTTGCTTGAATTGGATTTTTGTTTTTTGCTCGGATTGACCAGGATCATGTTGCTCTGGTAGGGAGTTTTCGACCTTGCTGACAGAGGGCTCAGTGTGTGTTTCCAGGAGGGCGGGGGCAATTTGCTCCGGGTGGGCCGGAGAGGCAGAGTGTTGCCCTTGGTTTTTACGGACGACAAATTTTTCTACTGCTTCCGGTGCGGGGGCTTCTTGGATTTTAGGTTTATTCAGGATTTTTTCAATTTCGTGGTAAGCTTCCCCTATGTGGTTATACCTTTCATCCGGGGACTTTGCCATCATCTTATAAATGACGCAGGTGATTTCATAGGATAAATCAGGCTGGATCAAACGTGGGTCCTCCAAAGGATCAGTCAGGTGCCGGGACATGACGACAGCGCTGGAGGGGCCGTCAAATGGAATACGCCCGGTTAAAAGGTGATAACATGTTGCCCCTAAGGAATAAATATCCGTACGGTGATCGAGGATTTTGTCGCCGCGGACTTGTTCCGGGGAGATATAATAAGGAGTACCAACGGCCATGCCTGTCTGGGTCAGGGAGAGATCTTCGCCTATGGTCAGTTTCGCCAGACCCAGATCACAGAGTTTAACGTCACCCGCATTCGACAAGAGGATATTGTCCGGTTTGATGTCGCGGTGGATGATTCCGGACTTGTGCGCGCAGTCGAGGGCTTCACAGGCCTGCAATATGATTCTCAAGCAATCTTCTTCTTGGATGCGTCCGTATGCTTTGATATAGGCGGAAAGCGGTGCTCCGTCGATGTACTCCATGGCGAGGTAATGGAGTTGCCCGATCAGGCCGAAATCATAAATCTGGATGATATTATGGTGGTTTAGGCGGGCGGCAGCGCGGGCCTCTTTCTGGAAGCGCTGGATGTACTCTTTGTCAGTCGAAAATTGCCCGGGAAGGATTTTTATAGCCACGATCCGATCTAATGATATTTGTCTGGCTTTATAGACGACACCCATGCCGCCGCGCCCTAAAATATCAATGATTTCATACCCGGCTATCGTTTCCCCGATGAAGGGATCAATCTCTTCCATAGTCTCGAGTCATCCTGATTCAAGACGTCGAGTCTGTCACGCCTGATTTTTGGGGATTCAGATATTTTTCTTTTTCATGTCATCGAGGACAGAACGCATCAGATTTCGAAAAAGTTCCATCGACCTATCCGGGATTGAAGGGCTGAAACGTAACTTGTAATATTCATGGATCAGCCTGTGGTACTGCTCCCGGTCGGTTACTGTATAGAGACTTTTCTCAAAGATTTGCCAAGGGGTGTCCGATGATTCGATCTTGATTTTTCGGAAGGACAAACTGGATTTGAGACGTTTCCACAGTTCAGCGGCCTCGGATGCGCGGATTTTGCTTTGCTGGTGTCTGCGCGAATATTTGGTGAGGAGGATTTTCACGAAGTAAACGACGGCAGCAACCAGAATCGCCAAGAGAAAAAAAGCGATGATCATATTCAGTGCGTTGAGGTTTACCCCCTTTTTACCCGGTGATTTTGTCCAAAAGGAAAAACGGTTGAAAAAGGAGGGGATGTCAAAATTGCCGGTCTTCAAGGAATCATGAGAACGGTTCAGGGAAAAGGATTTAAAGAGGGAGAGCTGATCCCTGAGGTTATAATTAACGACTTGTTGATACCAGAAAAAGGAAAGTTGATCCATGAACCGGACGGTTTGTTGGTGGGCGGTCTGGAACCAATTTGCTGAACGGTTGAACGCGGAAGCCGGGGTCGGGTCGTACTGCACCCAACCTTCCCCCTCAATAAAGGCCTCCACCCAGGCATGGGCGTCACTTTGACGGACTGTATAATAACGGTTCGATGCATTCCATTCACCGCCACGATAACCGGTCACTAGCCTTGCGGGAATACCGGCGGCCCGGAGTAAGATGACCATGGATCCGGCAAAATATTCACAGTGGCCCCTGCGGCTGATTTTGAGGAAAAAAAGTATCGGGTCTTTATTGCCGACATGGTCGAGCTCTAATGAGTATGCATAGCGTGTCTTGAGAAAAGTCTGGATGGCCTGGGTTTTTTGTTTTGGGTCTGTTTGTCCGAGACTAAACACTTGGGATAATATCCCGTTGAGTTCACGTTTATCCTTTTCTTCCAAGGGTACATTCAAATAAATCTCCCTGAATTGTTCATTCAACTTCTGATTCTTATAACGTTTAGGTTTCCGAGAAATATAGAGCTGGTAGGAAAAAACATCCGTTGGGGGATTTTTGAGGCGGATCGATTCATTTTGCGGGTTTGAAGTCGCAGGGAATGATTTTGGTGAACGGATCAGGGAATAGCCCGGGGTGAGTATCAAATAATTCGAGATATCCGGTTCAAGATAAATATTGACGGTATAAATGGAGTCGGAAGGAATCAGGGGGATATTTTCGAGGAAAAAGTCGGATTTCAGGTCATTAATTGCCGCGCTGATTTCCCAGCCTTTTCCGGTATATTTATCGAGGGAAACTACCCGCCAATAGGGGTCGATGGGGACGGTGGTATTTGTCGCGATCTCGGCAAAAAAAGCTTTTTTAAAATTAAGCCTGATTTGTTCAGTTTTACCCCATTGGATATTGTCGGTGAATCCACTGCTGGACTCGTTGCTGCCCGGGCGCAAGTTCCAGTTATTAAATAACAAGGCAAATGAAGCGCGGGGGATAGACAGGAAGAGGATCCCGCTTAGCAGGGTCAGCATGAGCATGGCTAAGGCGATCAGTCCGAAAAAATAACGGGTAATCATGCCCGAAGGCTGGATACGATCTTGGGGACTCGACTGGGTATATGCGGAAAGAAACAACAGGAAGGCAAATGCCAGCAAGGCATAAATAAATATCGTGAAGAAAAATGACAGGTCGATCGTCAGGGCTGTGCAAGCCAGGACGGGTAATAATGTGAGGATATATAATTGCGCAAAATCAGTGGTTTTTTTCGCGGTGCAAAAGCGGTTGAGCTGCAGGTAAAAAATCAGGTGCATGGCGGCATCAAAGAAAAAGTTTTTAAAGATAAAGTATTCAGCCAGGATGGAGCAAAGGACTAAGAATGAAATTCCCCACCAGATCCCAGCGGATAATCTCCTGAGGGGATTAGAAAAAAAGAGAATCACAAGCAGGCAAATAGCACCGGGGGCGAGTGTGTGCCATTCTAGTGACCTTGTCAGGCATAACCCGATATAACTCCACGCAATCAGAAGGGCACTGATCCCTGAGAGATTTTCGTGGATATTGGCATGGCGGCCCAAGGAACGAAGAATCCAAAGTGCGCCGAGGGAATGGTTCATTTAAAATCCTCCGGCATATTTTTGAAATAGATCCTGAGGTCAATGACTTTATCGTGTTTTGGGGTAATGCCATCCTGCCACCTTAAATAAAATGTTTTCGCGGGGATGGGTGGTTCTTCCACGCGCGATTGCCAGTCGGGATTTTCCGGTAACCGGGTCAGGTGGTCGACGATGTATCCTAGTTGGTAGGGGCTTTTTTGTGGGAGGATAGAGCTGTATCGGGAGGAAAATCCCACAGCAAAATTCTTTTCAAGGAGCAATTTGCAAATGCTCGCTGTCAGTGATATGGCCCATTCGTATTTGCGGCTATTATTGTCGGGCGTGGCGTGGGTAGGGAAAAAGAGGGTGATAATGGGACTCTGTTCTTTCGCCAGCTCACGGATGAGATACCGGCCGATTTTAGCTGAAGCTTTCCAATGAATGCGCTTGAGGGGATCCCCCTCGTGATAATCCCGGATACTCAGGAGATCGACCCCGTCACCGGCTCGGGGGGCACTTTGGGGGCCGTTGACGAGATTCAAAGGAAGGGTGGAAGCTTCCAGAGGGATAATGGCCGGATGGATGGTTAAATTTTTCTGGAGATCGCAGGGGGATTGTTTTAGGAAAAAACCAAAAGGATATCCGCTCTTGATATTCACAATATTGATCCGGTAAATCCCGCGTTTCAAGAATGGCAGGGTCATGGATCTTGATGAGGTTTTACGCGGGGGGATTTGGGCGAAAAAAATCCCGCATGAGAATACGGATGCCCCGTCCATTACCCGCCCGCTTAAAGAGTCAACACGCCTGATTTCCAGGCTGTGGCCGATGCCGAAAATGGGAAGTGAGAATCGGCTATGGTCAATCGTGATACGGATAAATATTTCTTGTCCAGAGTGGGCGTAGGCAGGGCCTTCCAGTGAGGTGGATAATTTCCGGAGGTTGAATTTCGAGAGGATGCCGGAGACGATAATCAGCGAGAGGGTGGCTGAAAGAATAATGAAAACAAGGTTGTTACCTGTATTATAGGCCACAGCGCCGATCAGGAGTGATGCAATGATCACGACCCATCCAGGGAAAAGGATTTTGACGATGACCCCATCCCTTTTCTGGTTCATACGATAGAGAAACCTTTGGATACCAGCCATGGGTTCTCGGAAAAATGAAGGGGTAAGATCAGACAACGTCATGATGTCGGTGGATCAGGGGGGTGAGGGCACACTCTGGAGGGTATTGGTAATCCGGTTCATGGCTTCTTGGCCAAGGCCCCCGACTGCGAGGGAGTTTTGAGGGATCACTACCCGGTGTGAAAAAACGGCGGGAACCAGTATTTTGATATCATCAGGTGTGACAAAATCCCTATTCAAGAGGTAAGCGCGGGCTTGGGACGCGCGGGCAAGGGCGAGGGAGCCGCGGGGACTGACCCCGATCTCAAATTGCCCGTTGACCCTGGTCTGGCCGACAATGCGCAAGATGTAATCATGGATTTCGTCGGAGAGGAATACCCTGGCGACTTCGTCTTGGGCTCGGAGGATATCCTCTGGGCTGGCCACAGGTGAAAGGTCGATTTCTTGATAGGATCTTTGGTTGTGCTTGAGGATTTCTAGTTCGTGTTGGGGGGAGGGATATCCCATTTCGATGCGCATGAGGAAACGGTCCATTTGTGAACGGGGCAGTGGGAAGGTGCCCTCATAATCAACAGGATTTTGGGTGGCGATCACCATGAATGGAGAGGGGGTGTCCATACTTTGGCCATCAATGGAGACTTTTCCGCGTTCCATAACCTCCAGTAGGCTGGATTGGGTTTTTGGGGTGGTCCGGTTGATTTCATCAGCCAAGGCGATATTCGTAAAGATAGGGCCTGGGTTGAACCGAAATACCATGGCCGAAGCGTCGTAGATACTCACTCCGAGAATGTCCGAAGGAAGCATGTCGCTGGTGAATTGGATCCGTTTAAAATCGCAGTCAATGGAT
Source organism: Verrucomicrobiota bacterium (assembly GCA_034440155.1). Lineage (NCBI taxonomy): Bacteria > Pseudomonadati > Verrucomicrobiota > Verrucomicrobiota bacterium. The sequence goes on from JAWXBN010000061.1 coordinate 15,184, forward strand.
TTGGCTAATGAATAAGCGAGGGTTGTTTTTCCTACCCCCGGCACATCCTCAATCAATAAATGTCCCTTTGCCAAAAGGCAAATGACCGCGAATTCGACACATTGGGTTTTTCCTCGAACGACATTTTCGACGTTTTCGACCAGTTTGGAAGGATGGAAACTCATTACCTATACAATACCTAAAATATGAAGAATGCCAAAAACGAATTGAAATATTTTAGGATTACTGGCTAGAAAGTGGGGTAACGTATGTTTCAGATTATTTTTAATGAAGTGAGTGCTGCCGAAATGGCAGGGATTCCGAAGCTTTTACAGCTCGATATTCTCAGTGAATTTGACCAGTTACCCGATGATTTGGAGAATCACTCGGATGATAAATTTGGCAAACTCGAAAGGGACGGGAAAAAGCTTTACCGCTACCGCGCAAAGGAATACAGGATTTATTTTGAACCGACCCCCAAAGGAATATTGATTCACCGGGTCCTCCATGCGAATTCCCTCAAGGACTTCCTTTACCGCACCCGCATGCCTTTGACAGACGAGGATGAGATCCTTCAGGCCGACAAAAAATTCTGGGAACTCATCTCCGAGGCTGAGTCTAAAAAAAATCTCCATTAACCAGTTTCCGGCCTGAATTATCCGTATGATTTGCCGGAGCGGATAGAAAAACTCTTGTGGGAAATCGAGGAATCTGGTTAAAGTGAATCTTCAAGCCCGAGTGGCGAAATGGCAGACGCGATAGACTCAAAATCTATTACACGCAAGTGTGTGTCGGTTCGAGTCCGACCTTGGGCACCACTCCTTTTTATGCTTCGATAAAGGTTTTTTCAAAGTTACGCGGTGACGGATAATAAGAAGTTTTAGCAGGCATCGACTAAAGAGCATTCCTCTCTCTCATTTTTTAGTGCAAGCATTATCTAGGATTGAGGCAAATTGCTCATAATTTTGATAGGGGACACTCCGTAATCCTTGTTCCCTGACCATTTTCACTCTCAAACAGGTAGTGCTGGAAAATGGCTGAAAAAATCTGCTTTTGTTTGGACTCAAAACAGTGTAAGGGTAGGCATTATGCCTAAATCAATGACCAAACAATCACACGCGGACAATATTATCCAATTTTCAGTGTTTGTGGAAAATAAGGTGGGACGGTTATTGGAGTTGGTGAATCTTTTTCAGCAGTATAATATCCACGTAGTGGCTGTTTCCATTGTTGATACGACGGATTCTGCGATTAACCGCATGATTGTCGATGATGCTAAAAAGGCGCGGGAAGTTTTTGATGAGAATGGTTATTCATACAGTGAGTGTGAGTTAATTGTCGTCGAGATGGACATGCCTGAGGTGGACTTACAGAAAGTCCTCAGTGCCTTGGTCCAGGCGGAATGTAATATTTATTTTGTTTATTCCCTCCTTAGCCAACCGAATGGGAAAGCCGCTTTGGCCCTGCATGTGGACGATAATGAACTGGCTTGTGATGTCTTGACCCGGAGCGGGTTTAAAATCCTGTCGCAAAATGATATTTTGAGGTAGAATAATGATCGGATGACACTGACCTATTACACTTTCCATTTACTTTTTAATGTCCCACTGACCTTACTCCTTTGGTGGTTGGCTCGCCGGTATCTCCAGAAAGAACATTATTCATGGGCCGCTGTGGTTTTATTGATCGTTTTTGTCTTTACGACGCCATGGGATAATTTTGCGGTTATGCGCAATATTTGGAATTTCCCGGAAGGCCGGTATTTATTCCGGATTTGGCACTTGCCTTTGGAGGAATACCTCTTTTTTGCTTTTGAATCGGTTAATATCATGTTTTTTATTGTTTGGATGACGGGTAGAGACGGGGTTTGTGACAAGCGACCGTCAAGTCCTAAGAAGGAGGATGCGATATGAACTGGGAAACTTGGGGCTATTTGGCGGATCCGTCCCGCTCAAATTATCTTTTTCATCTATTAGTGTGGATGCTACCTGTTTTGGTGATTCAATGGTTTTTGGCCGGGCGCATTTTCCTCAGGAACGCACGATATGTTTTCGGACCCGCCCTGGTTTTCGGGACTTATTATACGGTAGTGGACTTTTTAGCTGTGCACGAAGGGGTCTGGGTTTTTGACCCGGCCCAGAATCTTGGACTATTGTTTATGGGGGTGCTACCCTTGGAAGAGATCCTTTTCTTTTATATCACCGCCCTGTTGGTGAGTCAGAGTTTCGTCATGTTTCTCCCGGACAAATTGCGCCGCTAATCATGGGCATTGACCTCTGGGGGGAAGTAAGGCATTTTAAAAACAAAATGAGGGAGGAGGATTTATGGCGTGGGTATTATTGGTAGCAGCCGGATTATTTGAAATAGGATTTACCACATGTCTGAAACTTTCAGAGGGATTCTCAAAGTTCTGGCCGAGTGTGGGGTTTGCCATTTGTGCCATCCTCAGTTTTGGGTTACTGACTCTGGCCATCAAGGAAATTCCCTTGGGTACCGCTTATGCGATCTGGACGGGTATCGGCGCTTTTGGCACGGCATTAGTGGGGATTTTTTTCTTCGGTGATGCAGCCACAACGGTGCGCTTGTTGTTTTTGCTCTTGTTAATCGGGTCAATTATCGGATTAAAGATTGTATCGATCACCTCGTAGGAATAAAAATCTTGTCACTCGCATGAAAAGCATTTTCCGCATCAGCCTCATTTGCCTGATATTGACCTTGGTGGCCGGAGGGGCATGGTTCGTTAGGAATCATTATAAAAAAAAGCGGATTGTGGATTTTGACAGCCAGGTTTATGAAACCTCGATTAAATTTGGTGTGGATCGGGACTTGATCTTGGCGGTCATCTGGCGGGAATCGAAATTCGATCACATGGCAAGAGGTGATGCCGGAGAACGTGGGCTCATGCAAATCATGCCTGCGGCGGCGGATGATTTTGTAAAGTTTCAGAAAATTAAAAATTTCGTTTATGACGACCTTTTTAAGCCAGAGGTTAATGTCACTGCAGGAACGTGGTATTTGAGCCGAGCGATCAAACGGTGGGCTGGTCGTGATGACCCGGTGCCATTTGCACTCGCCGAATATAATGCCGGGAGAAAACATGCACTCCGTTGGGCTAGTGGGGACACGAATATGACGGCAGAACAGTTTATTAATAATATCGATTTCCCGTCGACAAAAAGCTATGTGACAAATATTTTAAACAAGTATGAAAAACTCCGAAATGAGTCAAAGTAAGTGCTTTGAAATACTTGACTTACAGCAGATTTCCTTGCAACATCCCGACCGAACCTAAACCAAAGTGTATATGAGCAATATTTCAAATATTACTGCAAGAATGATTCTTGATTCACGGGGGAACCCGACTGTCGAAGTAGATGTCGAACTGGAAAGCGGAGTTTTCGGACGTGCTGCTGTACCTTCAGGAGCCTCCACTGGCGAACACGAAGCATGGGAACTCCGTGATGGGGATAAATCCCGTTACCTTGGAAAAGGCGTCGATAAAGCTGTTCAAAATGTGAATAGTGTCGTCGCACCCGAGTTGATCGGATCTGATGTTTTTGACCAAGTCGGCATCGACCGCGCTTTGATCGAGATAGATGGAACAAAGAATAAAGCCAATCTGGGTGCCAACGCTATGTTGGGTGTTTCACTAGCTGTGGCCCATGCGGCCGCTTCCGAGCTGCAACTGCCGCTGTTCCGTTATATCGGTGGACCAAATGCAAAAGTACTGCCAGTGCCCATGATGAATATCATGAACGGTGGAGCCCACTCGGATGCCCCGATTGATTTTCAGGAATTCATGATCATGCCGAAGGGTTTTGACAGGTTTAGTGAAGCCCTCCGCGCAGGGGTCGAGATTTTCCACTCACTCAAAAGTGTGTTAAAAAAACGCGGACTCAGCACGGCTGTCGGTGATGAAGGCGGCTTTGCTCCTAACCTCAGCTCGACCACGGACGCCCTTGATGTCATCTCGGAATCAGTCGAAAAAGCCGGTTTCACCCTCGGGGAACAAATCTTTTTCGCACTCGATGTCGCCTCCAGCGAATTCTACGATAAGGAATCACACACTTACGTCTTCAAAAAATCAGATGGTTCCCGTAAAAAGGGATCGGAGCTAGTCGCTTATTATAAAGAGCTCCAACAGAAATATCCGCTCGTTTCGATCGAAGACGGTTGTGCCGAGAATGATTGGGAAACATGGAAAATCCTCACCGACCAACTCGGTGGAAGCATGCAGCTCGTGGGTGACGATCTTTTCGTGACTAATACGGAATTCCTCAGGCGTGGCATCCGCGAAGGGGTCGCCAACGCGATCCTAGTCAAGGTGAACCAAATCGGAACCCTGACGGAAACCCTTGATGCCATCGAGATGGCCAAGGAAGCCAATTACGAAGCCGTAATCAGCCACCGTTCAGGTGAGACTGAAGACACTACCATCGCCGACATAGCCGTCGCGACAAATGCCGGGCAAATCAAGACCGGTTCCCTCTGTCGTACGGATCGTGTGGCTAAATATAACCAACTCCTCAGGATCGAGGAAATGTTAGGTGATTCAGCCATTTATGGCGGGAAATTCTAGAAATAGGACTCAATCCAAACTGCACCTCATCCGTCCGGGTGAGGGTGTGGTTAATTTTATGGAACTGCTGACAAAAGCAGTGGTTCTATCCATTGCTGCTGCCGTGATTGTTTTAACGTTTGTGATCTTTGCACCAATCATCAAAAATGTGCATACCTACCAACAAACTGTGGATAATAAGAAACTCATTCTTTCGTCGGAAATAGAGAAAATGAAGCTTCTAACCCGTGAAGTAGAGCTTTTGCGCACGGACCGGGATTATAATGAGCGAGTGGCCCGGGAAAAATTAGGTTTGGCCAAGCCAAATGAAACCATCTTTCGTTTCCCCCCTTTAGGGCAAAAACAGACAGCCCGTGTGATTGAAGGTCCTACCGCCAGTGCCGCCCGCTAGTTCTTCTTTTTAGCTGGTTTTGATTTTGTTTGTTCGAGGCGGTTCTCGAGGTTTTCGATGGCTTTTTTGTATTCCTCTTTTTCAGGATTAATCTCTAAGGATTTTTTCCACCACTTGATAGCCCCCTCATAATCTCCGAGTTTTTCCATGGTTTGGGCTAGATGATCCAAGACTATATCATCATCGTATTTTATGAGCTCGGCTGACTTAGTTATATATTTTAGAGCTTCTTTATAATTGCCCCTGCGGAAGTGAATCCAGCCGAGGCTATCCAGATATGCACTGTTATCTGGTGAGAGTTCGAGGGCTTTTTGGATTAATTTATAAGCTTCATCCATATTGGTATTCTGGTCGGCCCACATGTAGCCGAGGTAATTGATAGCCGCATGGTTGGTGGGATCTAGTTCGATCGATTTTTTGAGAAATTCAGCGGCCTTACCGAAATTTTTGCTTTGTTCGTAAGTCGATGCGTAGTCCAAGTAGAAATTAGAATTCAAGATGACACGATCACCTTTAGCGCGGTTAAGCGTTTGCTCGAATTTCTCAATAGACTTTGAATAGTTCTTTTGCTCCCGGTAGATCAGGCCCCGGATATACGAAATGCGCGGGTTCTCAGGGAATTTTATTTCTGCTTTATCGAGGATGATTTCGGCATTTTCGGGTGTTTTCTTTTGGAGGTTGATCAAAGCGATTTGCAGATAGGAGGTCAGGATGGGCGTGAGGAAAGGGGATTCAGGTACCGGGTTGAGTTCGTAATTTGATTGGTTGAGCTCGATACTCTTCTCAAAATGGTTGATCGCTGAGTCATAATCATGATTTTCCATTTTTAATTCACCGATGAATTGCTGGATTTCGGGGCGTGAAGGGGTCCGCTGAATGATTGATTCTAGGATACTGATAGCCATCTTTGAGTCCCCGTCCATGGCATAACAGTAGGCGAGTTTTTCGCGGACCCGTGCGGCTTCGGGGTAAATAACCAGAAGGCGGTTAAAAATATCACGGGCCTTAGGGAGATCCTTAGTATTAATATAAAGATCGCCGATTCGCCGCAGTATTTCGGGGTTTTCAGGGTCGAGCTGGGCGGCCTTATTATAGATTTCTTCGAGCTTTTTATAATGTTCAGGGGTTTGTATTGTTGGTTCCCGGCTCATGGTTTGTGCGTACATGTCACCGAGGCGTAACCAGAAAAAGGAACTATCCGGGAGTTGCACCGATGCTTTTTCTAGAATGGCAAGGGTTTCGACGTATTTTTTCTTATCCAAGTAAATTTCATACAAATACTGGTAAGGAGCGACGTTTTGGGGACTTAACTCAATGGCTTTCAGGGAAAGTTTGACTGCCTCATCAGGTTTATTTCCTATTTTTTTAATGAGGGCTAGTGCTGTATAACCCGAGGCATTATCGGGTTTTTCCTTGATGATTTGATTGAAAATATCAGTGGCTTTTTCAATTTGTTCTTTCCTGAGGTATTCAAAACCGATTTTAATCCTTAAATCAATGAAATCAGGATCCAGCGCCACTACCTTTTCATAAATGGCTAAAGCCTTTTCTGGTTCATTATTATTTTCAAAGGTAAATCCCTCGGCGTACAAGGCCAGCGCTTCAGCCTTTTTTTTAGTCATCTGGGAGGGGGAAATATCAGATGGTTTGGGTTCCCCAGGAGCCAGGTTCATGGAATTTGTCGATAGGGCTGTGGGCGTAATGATCTGTCCATCCTCTGAGAGGACATTTGAGGGGAAAATAAGGTCTGTCTGTTTATTTGTCGACGCAGTGGGAATGCTGGTCGGATTAACCGCATAAATGGAGAAGGTACTGAAATTCCAAAGGATGACAGTAAAAAGAAAAAACCACCATTTTTTGAATGGTGGAGTATGTATAATCAATTCCGTCACAGTACCTTTATGAACAAGGAAAAAACCGGAATGTTTCGGTTTTTCCTGATGATGTCGGCGGTGCGTTAACTGTGGAAATATGACCGGAAAAAACACAGGTGTTTCTTCCGGTCCAAACTCATCGTGGTCAAAACCACGGAATATTAATTATTTCTTATGACGATCGGCGCGGCTGCGTTTACGGCGCTTATGGCGATTGATCTTCGATTTACGTCTTTTCTTCAATGAACCCATGACGGATACTCCTGATTGTTAATAGATAACTTTGTTTAAAGGATACTCGATTATTCCTTCAGCTCCAAGCTCTTTTAATTGAGGAATCAACTCCCGAACAATGTGTTCGTCAATGATTGTCTCAACAGCGACCCATCCGGTGGTGCTGAGCTGGGAAATAGTGGGATTACGCAAGGCGGGCAAACTGCTGAGCAGGTTGGTGAGCCGGGTTTCCTGGATATTCATTTTCAGGCCGACTTTACGGCGGGCTTCCAGTGCACCCTTGAGCAAGAGAGCGATCCTCTGGATTTTTTGTTTTTTCCAGGCGTCCTTGTGGCTTTCCTTATTCACAATGAGTTGTGGATAAGACTCCATAAGGGTGTCGACAATCCTGAGTTGATTTGCCTTGAGTGAGGAACCTGTCTCGGTGATATCCACAATCGCATCCACAAGATCGGGGACTTTAACCTCCGTGGCGCCCCAAGAAAACTCCACATGGGCTTCGACCCCGTGTTTTTTTAAAAATTGTCTAGTGAGATTCACGGCTTCAGTAGCGATCCGTTTTCCAGCGAGATCCTGCACGGTCTTGATGGGGGAGGCGTCGGGGACCGCTAATATCCAGCGGGCGGGTGCACTGGTGGCTTTGCTGTAAGGTAAATCACAGATGACCTCGATCTGACTTTCATTTTCGGCAATCCAGTCTTTCCCAGTGATTCCGCAATCAAAATAACCACTTTCCACATAACGGGAGACTTCTTGTGCACGGACAAAACGACCTTCCATCTCCGGATCATCAATGGAGGGTTTATAAGAACGGCTCGATACCCCGATTTGCCAGCCCGCATGAGCAAAAAGCTTCACGGTCGCTTCAGAAAGCGAGCCGGCGGGAAAACCGAATTTCAGGGTATTTGACATAACAGGAAAACCGCTGAGCCTAGCGATTCCGTGATACTAATCAAGAGCAACTTGCGGATTATCAGGATTTTCGAGTAAAAGGCATTCCACAAGGCTGTTTTCAGCATGAATCGTCTCAGGCAAAGCCCGGATCAGGCAATTTGCTTCGATCAAAGAGCTGAAAATATGGGAGGCTTGGCGTCCTGCGGAATAAACCTTCCCCGATTTGATGACGCCCCTGAGAAAATGGAATCTTTTTTCTTCATTGACTATTTTTTCCCCTAAGGGCAAGCGGATATTTAGATCATGGGTGTCAGTGATCCCCATCATCAAACGGAGAGCCGGGCGGACAAAAAGGATGAATGTCACGTATGAAGAGACGGGGTTACCGGGTAGCCCGAAGATAGGGACATCATTTTTGATGCTGAAAAGGAAGGGTTTTCCCGGTTTTAATGCCACGCGCCAGAAAGTCTCGGGTATTTTGCATTTTGCCAAGGCCCGCCGGATATAGTCATGTTCCCCGACAGACATGCCCCCGCAAATAATCACAGCCTCGCACCGCAGGGCGGCTTCGATCCCTGCGGTAATCTGTATCAGGTCATCCTTGATGACGGGCAGGCGCACAGGGATCGCACCGGTTTTTTGGACCATGGCAGCCATCATCAGGCTGTTGGACTCATAGATCTCACCGGGAAGTAGATCCTCACCGGGTTTGCGTAATTCACTACCCGTGACGAGTATCGCCACCCGCGGGGGTTTAGAAACCATGATTTCAGGGACGCCTAAAGAAGAGAGCAGTCCTAAATGCCTTTCATCGAGACGGGTTCCTTTAGGAATAATTTTTTGTCCTTCGCAGACATCCTGTCCGGCTTTGCGGATGTATTCCCCCTTCAGGATAGGTTCAGTCAGGAAAATGGCTCCGGCCAATGCTTTGACATCTTCTTGCATAATGACGGCGTTAGCCCCTTCAGGCATGGGTGCTCCCGTAAAAATGCGGATGCACCGGCCCGGGAGGAGTTTGAGTCCCTTTGAGCGACCTGCGGGTTGCTCATTTTGGACATCCAGATCAATGATATTTTCCGAGCTGGCTTGGGCTGTGTCCTCGGCGCGTAAGGCATATCCATCCATGGCAGAGTTATCGAACCCAGGCAAATTGCGCGGGGAGAAAAAGTCGTGGGCGAGGCTGCGGCCAAATGCTTTTTCAAGAGGGATTTTTTCTGTCCTATCGGGAATTTCCCGCACTTTGGAGAGGATTTCTTGCCGGGCTTGCTCCGGGGACATCATGGGCGGACGGCGTCTCCGCGTTGGAGCTCCCCAGTCAAAATATCAGCTGTGGCCAGTGGGGCGCGGAGGGGTTGGGTGATTTTTACGGAGCCGATCGGGCGCCCGGCACGGTACACTTTTAATTCGTCACCCACCCGAGGCATGACAGAGCTGGAGAAATTCACCACGACAAAACCTTCCACGACATTCACAGTGGAAATAAAACCGATCGGGAGATATTCCGATCGGTTATAATAGGGGTCGGCCTTGCTTGGAGGGGGAGTCGGTGGGGTGCTGGCACAGCCTCCCGATACCACCATCAAGACCACAGAGGCGGTGACAAGAATGAGAAAATGGACGATTTTTTTCATGTTTGATACGGTTAGACGGTTTTGTGGAAGGTCATTTTCTGGTGTGATGTCTGACCGGGCTCCACGATAACCTGTGCTGAAGGAATATTCAAGACATTGGGTGGGGCCGTCCAGGGTTCCACACACAGATAGTCACAATCACTGGCAATATTCCAAATCACCCAGGCCATTTGTCTTGTCGGAGTACCGAAATTCTCGACTTCGATCTTGATTGTCCCGATTTCAGGTTTGTCTGTGTAGAGGGTAACAGGCAGATCACTATTATAGAGGAGGACATTACCGATCCCGAAACGGTCCGAACTTTTGATGACGGCCTCGTTCCAATCTACGAATTCTTCGGCCGGGTTTCCCGTCCACCGTTTGCATGAGGGCATCTTAACGAGCCACTCGATGACGGAACCATCCTTGGCTCTTTGTTTTTTGAAGTAAGGATGCCAACCGACCCCATAAGGCATTTTCTGGATGCTATGGTTCGTCATCTCAAAATCCACGGTCAAGGAATTCTCTGTCAGGCTGATTTTCTGGCGTGCGAGGAATTCAAAGGGATACTGTCTGAGGGTGTGTTCGGAATGGGCGAGGGTACAGACAATCGAGGAGTCATCGTGGAACTCGAGTTTCCAAGGTAATTTATCGGCAAATCCGTGGAACTCGATGGGATAAATCTTCCCTTCATATTTCCAGACATTAACTTCTTGGCCGATCGAACATAAGCCGGGTGCGGGAAAAAGGATAGGGTTTCCCCAGAGATTCAAGCCGGGCCATTTTTGGAAGTATTCGGGATCGAGATAGATCAGGTCTTGGCCGTTGACTTTCCAGGAAAGGGTTTGGCAGCCGAGTGCAGGGCAGATGAGCGCTTCGGCTTTGCCGGATTTGATGGTGAGATTTTCAGGTGTTTGCATGTTTTTTGGTATGTTTGGTTAATCTGTCTTTAATCAGCCACGGCGCGTAGTAAATCAAAAAACTCGCTAAGGCGATGATTTCAAGGACAAGGATATACCATGGCCACGGTGCCCAGCGACTGATTGCTAGGATGAGATTCTCTTGGTTCATGGGCGGGCGGCTCAAAAATCCGTAATTCGCCCCTACGACGGCATTGACCAAAAGGGCAGCGAGGACATAGAGATTAATGATCAGGAACATGCGCCCGATACAGCCGGGCTGGGGGCGGAGGCGGTAGGCCCCGATCATAAAACAAATGGCGACGAGGATAACCCCGTGCATCCAAAAGAAAATCAGGCAGCGCATGGTGGGGAATCCAACTTCAAGATTTGGGGTGATCAGCGTTTGAAGTGTGCCGGCTAACCCGAGAAAATAGGCCGTTTCAAATAAGAGCTGATGTCGTGTGGCCAGGGCGAGAAGGCAGACAATAACGAGAACGTCGCAGAGGTGGAGGGGCAGACCGGTCTGAAGGGTGAATGTGCCATTGATCACGATTTTGGTGTAACTGGTGATCGCATAGGCCAAAAGCATCCCGATAATCACCCAAGCACCGACTTTGGCTTGGGAGGGGGAAAGATTGACCCTCCGGAGCATTAGGCAACCTGTGCAACTTGCTGCGGTCAGGAGGAGCGCGATCAAGTGTTCAGGGCTGAAAAGTCGGAATTCCGGCATATGACCTTAGTCTAGGGGGTTTTGTGAGATGATGGGAAACATTTTTTTCAGGGGAAAATTAGTCTTTTTTTAACTTATTTATATCATCGAATGAGTGGCGACAATTCATCTGCCAGCTATGATTTGGAAATGAGCCTGAATTTACTCACACTACTCAATCAAAAACCCGTCATTACAGACGGTGCATGGGGAACCCAACTGCAAGCACTGGGTTTGGCCCCGGGCCAGTGCCCTGAAGACTGGAATTTAATCCATGAAGACAGGGTGCGCGATGTGGCGGCTTCATATGTGAGTGCCGGCAGTCAGATTATCCTGACGAATACTTTTGGTGGCACACGGACGATCCTTGAGCGCCATGGCCTGGAAGACCGGGTCAGGGAGATTAACCGGGCGGGTGCGGAAATATCCCGGGCGGCTGCAGGCCTAGCCTCTCTGGTATTTGCTTCTGTCGGGCCCTGCGGGAAAATGATTGCTACCGGGGATATAGAGCCGAGTGAGATGGAGAAAGTTTTTATGGAACAAGTCGAGGCTTTGGCCGAGGGCGGGGTGGACGGATTTGTCTTGGAGACCATGGCGGAACTCGCCGAGGCGGAGATTGCCTTAAAAGCAGCTAAAAAAATCGGGAAACCGGTGGTTGTCTCCATGGTTTTTGACTCGGGGCGTAATCGTGATAGGACCATGATGGGCGTGACCCCTGAGCAGGCCGCACTACATTTGACCGAGATCGGAGCGGATGTCATCGGAGCAAATTGCGGCCACGGGATCGAAGGATTCCTCGGGATATGCCAAAGAATGAAAAGCAATACAGACCGTCCGATCTGGATGAAAGCCAATGCGGGCCTGCCTGAAATGGTCGATGGCAAGACTACCTATGGCACATCCCCCGAGCAATTTGCACAAAAGGCAACATTACTCCTCGAGGCCGGGGCCGACTTTATCGGTGGGTGTTGCGGGACCAGTCCGGAATTCATCCGCGCCCTCAAAGCGCAATTTGCGCCTGTATAACATTTGCAAAAGGTCATAAGGCAAAAAGCCCCGGAGCGATTTCGGGGCTTTTTATTGGGAAAAATCTATGGCGCAGGGCCTGTTAAATCATGTGGCTGAACATCCCGTCGCGCAGCTTCGGTTCGAACCACGTGCTCTTGGGAGGCATGATACCGTCCTGGTCGGCGATTTCCATGAGATCGACAATACTGGTCGGGTGCATGGAAAAGGCGATCATGTAGTCGCCTTGATTAACGAGTTTTTCGAGTTCCTGAGGGCCTCTGATACCCCCGACAAAAGCGATCCGTTTGTCCGTGCGCGGGTCTTGGATATTAAAGACGGGCGAGAGGACGTAATTCTGGAGGAGTGACACGTCAAGCATGTCGATCGGATTTTTCTCTTTATCCAGTAGGGCGGGCCACCAGTCGAGTGTATGCCATTTGCTGTGGATATAGAAACATACTTGGTGTTTATGGGCGGGTATTTTTTGATCGGATACGGTGACTTTGCCTAATTCACTGAGGCGTTTGACCGTATTCAGGATGGTCATGTCGTTGAGGTCTTTAATCACACGGTTATAGGCGAGGATCTGCAATTGGTCATGGGGGAAGACCACGGCCATAAATTTACTGGAGTCTCCGGCCCCATTGCGGGCGAGATCCACACGGTTTGCCGCCGCACTCCGGTGGTGGCCGTCAGCAATGTAAAGGGAAGGGATGACTTCGAATTGTTTGCGGATGAGATCGATAGTGTCGTCTTGGTCGATGATCCACGCCGTGTGGATAATGCCATCCGGGGCCGTGATTGAAACGGTCGGTTCCCGCGAAGCAATTTGCTCTTGGAGCTTGGTGAGTTCCGCCTTGGCGGGGTAAGTCAGGAAAACCGGGCCGGTTTGGGAGTTTAATGCCTCCACATGGCGGACGCGGTCGTCTTCCTTGTCTGGCCGGGTGAATTCATGTTTTTTGATGATGCTCTTGCGGTATTCGTCGCAAGAGAATATAGCCACGATCCCTGTCTGGATGTGGTTGTCCATTTGTTGACGGTAGAGATAGTAGCAGGGTTTATGGTCTTGGATCAATGCCCCTCTTTCGAGCAATTTATGGAAGTTTGCGGCTGCTCGCTCATAGATCTCCGGGCCGTAGGCATCGGTGCCGTCGGGGAACTCAAGCTCCGCGCGGGAAACGCGCAGGAAACTATTCTTTTTATCTCCAGCCATCGCACGGGCCTCGGCGGTGGACATGACATCATAGGGGAGTTCACAAATCTCTGAAGCGAGTTCAGGAGCCGGTCTGACTGCGGGAAAAGGGAGTACGGTAGCCATAAGGCCGACTGTTAAACCCAAAATCCGGCTCAAGGAAAAGAAAGAAATGATTACAAATTGCCCCATAAGTTATGACACCGAGGAGGGGGGAAGGTGGCAGGGGTCAAAAAAGAACGTTGACTCAAAAGAAATGACACTGGAAAAAAGGAGTCATGAGAATGAGTCGGAGTCTGCAAATCGAGCAAGTTACCCCTGTAACGGGAAGGTAAAGGGAGGTTATTAAGATAAGTAATGTGGGCACTACGGATACAGCCACAAAAATGCCGTTAAACTCTTGATAGGGAAAGCGGCTCAAAGACATGCGCATGTGGAGCAAAAGAATTATACCCACGCACGACAATTACTGGGTTATGACCGGATCGAAGTACCGGAGGCCGTAGAGGAGATCAATGAACTCTATGTTCAATGGGGGAAATATCAGAATTTCTTTTGTGCTCCTCAGCATCTTGAAATTCACCGTCGCTGTCGATTCCAAATTCCTGATGTGGTTAACTGAAGAATTAGCTTTTAAATCCTAAAATCAATTCGAAAAGCATTTAAA